>CAZUBS010000186.1:2128-4866 GCA_964618595.1 uncultured Desulfohalobiaceae bacterium | reverse complement strand
GTGCACCCCTGAAAGCGTTTTCGCCTTCTTTCCCCCGGTGGAGGACGTCGAGGCCAGGCTCAGGAGGGCCACGGGTCAGGTCCAGTCGCTGCAGGCGGTGCTCACCTTCCCTGACGAAGACTCCTCTGTGGAGCTCAGGGTCTGGCAGAGCTCTGGCAGGTGGCGGCAGGAATGGGTCGTCGAAGAAGAGGGGGCCGCTCTTTTGAGGGCTGCCGCCATCGGGCAGAATCAGAGGCTGCTTGCGTCGTTCCCCAGAGGGGCGGGGTTCACGGTCCCACCGTTCTGGTTCTGGAAGCAGCCGGACCCATACATCTGGTGGTCCCGGCTGGGCATCGAACCCGGAGTGATGAGCTACCAGTTTCTAAAGGGCCGGCCCTGCCTGGTCCTGGGGGCGGTTTCCGGTCAGACGGACACTCCCCAGATGTGGATCGACAAGGAGCTTTTCGTCCCCCTGCGGGTGCGCTCCAGGCAGGGGTATCAACTGGACTGGCTGGACTACCGTACAGTAGCCAACCACGATCTGCCGCACAGGACACGGATGGCCGTCCGTCAGGGGAACGCCACCTCGGCCGCTATCCAGTGGAGGGGTGTGAACACCTCTCACCCGGCAAACCTCTATGATGTGGATACGTTCAACCGCCGTTTCTCCGGTGTACAGGACGATGACCAACTCCCCCCGCTGTTTTTCCTTCTCAAAGAAACGCTTCCGGAAGCTCGCCCCTGACAAGCGTTTCCATGGCTGATTTCTGGAACGCGGCTCTTCTCGGGGCCCCCTACTCCACGTTGACCTACGCGACACCGGCGTATCTTCCGGAGCACGCCTGGCGGATCGGTCAACGGGTGGTGGTCCCACTGGGAAGAGGGCTCAGATGCGCCGTGCTCATCCAGTCCGCCGTATCGCGGCCCCTGGGGATGGAGGTCAAGCCCATGCTGTGGCCCCTGGATCCGGAACCGCTTCTCACAGGCCTTTCCCTTGATCTGGTGCTCGAGCTGGCCAAGCGGAACCTGGTCCAGCCGGGCGTGATCCTGGGCTCGACTCTCCCCCAGGGCCTGAAGGCATGGAACAAAGCCCTGCTGGTGACACGGGAAGACCCCAAAAGAAAGATTTCCTTTTCCGGACTGAAGGATCTCGAAGATTCGGAGCTGTACCGCCTCGGCGAGCTCTGGATGCAGGGAGCGGCCACGGTGGTCGTGCGCAGGGCGGAGGCCGAGGACCCTGTCTGGGAGGTTGCAGTGGATCCGCCCTGGCCTGTCCGACCCGGTGCGGTCCGCCAGCACGGGGTCCTGGACCTGCTCTGGGAAGGCGGGCCCATGCGCAGCAAAGATCTCCGGTCAAAGCTCGGCCCTTGGGCGGGATCTGCTCTCAAGGGGTTGCTGCGTGCGGGGCTCGTTCAGAAACAACCACACAGGTCCCTGCTGCCAGGCCCGGAATCCCTACCGTGTCCTTCGGAACCGGTGGTGACGCCGAGCCGGGAGCAACAGAGAGCCATCACGCTACTGGAGTCGGCCCTTGCAACGGACGCGGCAAGTGCCCAGCTGCTGTTCGGGGTCACCGGCAGCGGCAAGAGCCTGGTCTACTTCCGTCTGGCCCGTGCCTGTCTGGAGCAGGGGAGGGACGTGATCCTGCTCGCCCCTGAAGTGGCACTGGCGCGGCAGCCCTGGTGTGCGGCCAGGACCTTTCTGCCGGAGCAAGACCCCGTTCTGTACCACGGGTACCTCGACCCGGCGGCCAGGGAGAAAATTTTCCGCAGGGTTTCCAGCGCACAAAGCCCTTCCATGGTGGTCGGAACCCGGTCGGCACTGTTCCTGCCCCTTTCCAATCCCGGGCTGGTGGTGCTTGATGAGGAGCACGACGAGTCCTTCAAGCAGGACGAGCGGTTCGTGTACCAGGCCAAAGAGATCGCCTACTTCCTGGTGCAACGCACAAAAGGCCTCCTGATCATGGGCTCGGCCACCCCGGACCTGAAGACCTTTCACGCCGCCAGCAGCAACCGCGTCCCCATGATCGTGATGGAAGAACGCATCGGAACGAGTTGCCTGCCCGAAATCCGGCTTGAAAATCTGCTGGAAAACCCCCCGGAATACGGCCCCTTTTCCCGGAGCACCCACGAGGCACTGACCCGGACGCTGCAGCGCGGGGAGCAGGCCATCGTCATGCTCAACCGCCGCGGTTACGCCCCCCTGGTGTACTGCACCGGCTGCGGGGAGGTGGCCAAGTGCCCCTCCTGTGAGGTCGGGCTGACCTATCACAAGAAGCGGGAACGGCTGCTCTGCCATTACTGCGGGTTGACCCGGCCGTTTCCCTTGGTGTGCGCCACGTGCGGCGGAAGCCAGTATCTTCCCATGGGAGAAGGAACCGAGCAGGTCGAGGAGTATCTGGCTGCGTCTCTGGGGCCGGACATGGCAGTGCTGCGGCTGGATCGAGACAGCGTGAGGCGCAAGGGGCGGCTGGAGAGCATTCTCGAGGATTTTGCCCACAACAGGGCCCAGGTCCTGCTGGGGACCCAGATGCTCAGCAAGGGACACCATTTCCCCGGGGTCACCCTGGTGGTCGTGGTGGACGGCGACCTCGGCCTGAATCTGCCTGACTACCGGGCCACGGAGCGGACTTTTCAGATGCTGGTCCAGGTTTCCGGGAGAGCCGGGCGCGGGGACAAAACGGGCCGGGTCATTATCCAGACACGAAACCCCGACCACCACTGCTGGCGCTTTGTCATGGAAAACGATTACCAGGGCTT
>CAZUBS010000186.1:0-2118 GCA_964618595.1 uncultured Desulfohalobiaceae bacterium | reverse complement strand
GCTCAAGCTCAGGGAGCGCCTTCGCTACCCCCCCTTTGTCAAGCTGGGCCTGCTTCGCCTGAGCGTCCCCAGGGAGTGGGGCGGTGGACCGGATACAATACGGGAGGCCGCCGAGGTTCTCAGGTCCAGAGGAAGAGACCTGGGCGTCCAGGTCCTTGGGCCGGCGCCTGCCCCATTGGGCCAGCTGCGGGGGCGGCTGCGGTTCCACTGTCTGCTCAAGAGCGACGACTGGTCCGCCATCCGAGGTGTGTGCAGCGGGCTGACCCAGAGGGCTGGGAAAGGGCACAGGCTGCGGGTGCGGCTTGATCTCGACCCCCTGCAGATGCTGTGAAAACAGAGCTCAAGGTAGTTAGGGCGGGGTGGTACCAAGGCATTGGCTGCGGTCGCACGTCCATTCACATTTGAACCGTCTTGATGTAATCCACGTGCGGTCCAGCATTCGGGCAATCGACAGACAGCAGACAGTCAGCAATTAATTTCATAACGGATAGGATTGTATCAATGGAAGCAGAACGATCTGTCACCAAGACAAAGACGTTGCAGCGCACCCGGGTTGTCGATGCCCTTGCAGCCACGGGGGCCATGGAGCAGGTGCTGGTCAAGGGCTGGGTCCGGACCAGGCGTGACTCCAAGCAGTGTGTTTTTCTGGAGATCAATGACGGATCCTGCCTGAAAAACCTGCAGGTCGTGGTGGATGCCGACAGCCGGGCGCATGAGGTCCTTGACAATGTGAGCACCGGGGCATCGGTGAGCGTCAGGGGCAAGCTGGTCGCGTCACCGGCCAAGGGTCAACAGTGGGAGGTCCAGGCTGAAGAGCTCAAGCTCATCGGTTCAGCCGATCAGAAGTCCTACCCGCTCCAGAAGAAGCGCCACTCGGACGAGTTCCTGCGCACCATTGCCCAGCTCAGGCCGCGGACCAACAAGTACGGCGCCCTGAACCGCATTCGCTCCGAGCTGGCCTTTGCCGTGCACAAGTATTTTCACGACCGGGGGTTCTTTTACGTGCACACCCCGGTCATCACCGGATCGGATTGTGAAGGGGCGGGCGAGCTGTTTCAGGTCACCACCTTCCCCTTGGACAACGTCCCCAGGCGCGGGAATGCCGTGGCCGTGGAGGAGGACTTTTTCGGAAAACCAGCCTACCTGACCGTCTCCGGGCAGCTGGCTGCCGAGGCCATGGCCTGCTCCCTCGGTGACGTCTACACCTTTGGCCCCACCTTCAGGGCAGAAAACTCGAACACCCCGCGCCATGCGGCCGAGTTCTGGATGATCGAGCCCGAGGTGGCCTTTGCCGACCTCGGGGACATCATCGACTTGGCAGAGGATTTCGTGCGTACCATCATCGGCGCGGTCCGCAGGAGCTGCCGGGAAGATCTCGAGCTGTTCTTCCGTTTCGTGGACACATCCCTGCCGGGTGTGCTGGACATGATCGAGCAGCACGATTTCGTGCGCCTCCCCTATGGTGAAGCCATCGACATCCTGGCCGCGGCCGGGAAGAAGACCTCGTTCGAGTTCGAGCCCGGCTATGGCCTGGACCTGCAGACCGAGCACGAACGCTACCTCGTGGAGGAGCATTTTCATCGCCCCGTGGTGGTCTACGACTACCCCAAGACCATCAAGCCGTTCTACATGCGCCTGAACCCTGACGGCCGGACAGTGGCCGCCATGGACCTCCTTCTCCCCAGGGTGGGTGAGCTCATCGGCGGCAGCCAGCGGGAGGAGCGGCTGGACGTCCTGGAGGAGCGGCTCGGCGAGCTGGGTCTGCCGGTTCAAGAGTATCGCTGGTACCTCGACCTGCGGCGTTACGGCACCGTGCCCCACGGGGGGTTCGGGCTGGGCTTC
Source organism: uncultured Desulfohalobiaceae bacterium (assembly GCA_964618595.1). Classification (GTDB taxonomy): domain Bacteria; phylum Desulfobacterota; class Desulfovibrionia; order Desulfovibrionales; family CAZUBS01; genus CAZUBS01. The sequence continues at coordinate 276 of CAZUBS010000186.1, read as the reverse complement.
GAGCGGCTGCTCATGTTTCTGACCGGAGTGACCAACATCCGGGATGTCATTCCCTTTTGCCGAACTCCCAAGCACCTGGAGTTTTAAACGATTTCAATGAGTTGGCTGATACAATTTTGTTGTTGACAGCCCCGGTGGTCTCGAATAGTAATCCCCACTTCCCAAGCGGGATCTTGTCTGTGCTCTGTGAAGTTTTCTGATTTTTTTCTTGACCTGGCACTGGATCGGGTTTAGATATCCGCTTCTGTCGTGCCGGGATTTTGGGTTTTGTTTTCC
>CAZUBS010000185.1:0-4875 GCA_964618595.1 uncultured Desulfohalobiaceae bacterium | reverse complement strand
GCCGGAAGACGCCGCTGGCTGAACAGCGCTTCTGACCAAAGCTTTCAAACCTGTTTCGCTACCCCCGCTTGCTCACGAAACGGTTCACCAGCGGCAGCACCCGGGACTGGCTGCCATATCCGGAGAGACGGGTGTGCTCCCTGCGCAGCCTGTGCAGGTCGTCGCTGAGCCGGGCATGGAGCGACCTGGCCTCATCCATCAGGCGGCCCTGCAATTTCCTGAGCTTCTCCAGCTTCTCACCGATGGCCTCAGAGGGAAGCGCCCCGTCGCTGTCAAGGCACGACTCCTGGAGAGTCAGCCGCCTGGATGCCAGTGCAAAGGCGGCTTCCACATTGCCGTCCTCCAGCGCATCAGACTCCTGAGCCGCCAGATCCAGGGCCTGGTCCAGCCCGGTCGGGTCACTGCCCATTGCCGTTCCCCGCACAGTGCTTTTTGACATCCTTCCTGAGGTCGGCCACGATCTGCTTCCACCCATTGACCGCGGGAAGGTACTCGTACTCCAGAAGGTCGGCCAGCAAAATCCAGTCCCCGCTCTCCTGAACCTCCAGCATCTCCGTGACCAGGTCGGAAAACTCGTCGGCCGTCTGGCTGAACAGCTGCCCCTCCTGCAATCCGTACTTCTCGCGCAGCACCGAGACCATGGCCAGGAAGTCCCTGGTGACCTCCAAAAGGTCCTGGTACATGTCCAGTGCCTCGGCCTCGTCGGCCTGACGGAAGAGGTCGGCCACGCGTCTTCCTCCATCGCTCATGAGCTGGACGACCTTGTAGAGCTCCCTTGCGATGTCCACGGCCAGCTCGGGCACGGTTACGGTCTTGATCTCCAGCCGTTCGATGTCCTGAACATCATAGTCCTCGGCCTGGTGGGGGTAGATCTCGGAAAAGGGCTCTTCATTGACGATGACGTCGGTGACCACTCGCTCCGTCATGTTTTCCCTGGCTGCGACCTTGACCAGGATCTCTTCCAGGTTGCCGTAGTTGGCAAGGCTCAGCTCGCTTTCCCGTCCATCGATGACAATCATCTGTTTGACTCCTTGGCTTTGTTTTTCCGGCACATCCCGCCTGCACGGGCGGTATTTACAAGTTTCGTGCCGCACCATCCCGGTTGCGGCCCTTTCCCAGCGCCTCCAGAGCGGTCCGGCACAGCTCCCGGTAACGCTCCACCAAGCCCCGGAACTCTCCAAGGTCACGGCTTGATTGCTGGGTCTGCTGCTGCCACAGCAGCCCCAGGACCCCCAGGTACTCGCTGTGCTCCCAGAGCTGCTGCACCTGCTGCACGGTTGCCAGCACCTTGCTCTTGAATGCCGGCAGGGGGGAGCGTTCCAGGACCTTGAGCTGCTCATCCAGAAGGCCCAGCAGCTGCCCGCCATGGTCCAGTGACGAAACAATGCCCTCGAAGGCGGGGATGCTGAGCCGTGGCACGGGCAGCCTGCCCTCGTCCAAGGGCTGCCGGTCCAGGAAATCGCGGTACAAGGCGCGCTGCAAACGTATCCACTGGGTTCTGTCTGATGTTTCGTGGTCGGACAGGGAAATCAGGTCGTGGAACCCGAGGTGGTCGTGGACGGTCCGCCAGACACGGGCCGCGACCCGGTCCAGGGCGGGCTTTCCGTCAAGATCGAGGAGCGCTTCCAGGCAGGTGAACACGCTCTGCGGTGAAATGGCCCAGCGGCAACGGTGGTCATGCTCGCAGGAGCTGGAAAAATCACAGGGGTGGCAGTCGAGGTCTGGCTCCAGGCAGAGGTTTCCTGCACTGAACGGCCCGGTGTCCCAAGGCTGGGCAGTGGCCAGAAACAGAGCCAGCACGGGTATGTCCAGACCCGCGGCCAGGTGCATGGTCCCGGTGTCGTTGCTGACCAGGGCCTGCATGTGCTGGAGCACGCCCGCCAGCTCGACCAGGCTTGTCTCCCCCACCAGGTCGACCTACGGGGCGCGGCTTGCACCCGCCTAGCCCTGCGAGAGCACGCGTTCAGACGCAGCCCCGGGCACAGGGAAAATTTTTCCCAGACCAGCCTGCCGAGCAGCGCAAAATATTCCTCGGGCCAGCACCGGTCGCTGCTGCTGGCCCCGAGCTGGAAGGCCACGAAGCCGCTGCACCCCGGTGGGGCTGCCGCGGCAAGCTTGTCCCTGGCCGCAGCCTGAACCCCGGATGAGGGACGGGCCAGCTGGTAGGGGCGCGGCTCAGACCCCAACCCAGCGACCCGCCACAGCAGGTCCACCATGTTGAAGGGGCTCGAGCCGCGCCTGGTCGAGGAAACCTGGAGAAAGGTGGCCCAGGGGCTGGAGCTGGACCCGAACCCGTGGCCGTCCACTGAGAAGCCGTCCACGCCTTCCTGTCCCAACAGCCTCGACAGGAGCCGTGCCGCCAGGGAAGGGGTCAGGTTGATCAGCTTCTCCCTCTGTGCACAGTTGGAGCTCTTCTCGAGCCAGGACCACAGGTTTCCCAGGGCCTCCTTCCAATCCCGGTCCAGGGCGGCCAGCCATTTGGCCCCCTCCACGGGATGGACCGGCCCAAGGCCGCGAAGCAGGTCCGCCGCCGGGGCGAAGTTCCCCAGACAGACCAGGCCGGAGCCTTCCCCGCCTCTGGATAGGGCGGACAGCACGGCCTGGGTCTGAAGCAGATCCCCGAAGCGGGTCATATTCATGACACAGTTGCTCACGCTCTTCCCCAAGCAAGATCCGAACCTGCAGCAACGGCCCGGTCAGTGCCTGTTGTTGCAATTGGGGGCGAGGTGAACTATCGAACCCTGTCACCCGCTGTTACCCATTGACCAGCCGCCAGGCCGGGGCCGACGTTCCGTACCATATTTCCATGGAGGATTGTATGGCACTGTTCACAAAGGAAGAGGCGCTTTCCTACCATTCCACCGGACGCCAGGGAAAGCTCGAGGTGGTCCCGATCAAACCCTGCACCACGCAGAAGCACCTCTCCATGGCCTACACTCCGGGAGTGGCCGAGACCTGCAAGGCCATCCACGCCGACCCTGAAAAGGCTTACGAATACCCCAACAAGGGCAACCTGGTGGCCGTGGTCTCCAACGGCACCGCCGTGCTCGGGCTGGGCAACATCGGCCCCCTGGCGGGCAAGCCTGTCATGGAAGGCAAGGGCGTCCTGTTCAAGACCTTTGCCGATGTGGATGTCTATGACATCAACCTGGCCGTCACCGACCCCGACCAGCTCATCGAAATCGTCAAGGCCCTGGAGCCGACCTTCGGGGGCATCAACCTCGAGGACATCAAGGCGCCCGAGTGCTTCTACATCGAAGAGCGTCTCAAGAAGGAGATGAACATACCCGTCTTCCACGACGACCAGCACGGCACAGCCATCATCTCCGGCGCCGGCATGATCAGTGCCGTGGAGATCTCCGGCAAGAACATCGAGGACATGAAGGTGGTCTTCAGCGGCGCCGGCTCCGCCGGCATTGCCTGTGCCAAGTTCTACCTGAGCCTTGGCGTGCAGAAGGACAACCTGTTCATGTTCGACTCCAGGGGGCTGATCCACAAGGGACGCACCGACCTGACCCCCTCGAAGCAGCAGTTCGCCCAGGACCGGGACCATGGCTCCCTGGCCGAGGTGATGCAAGGCGCCGACGCCTTTGTGGGCGTCTCGGTCAAGGACCTGCTCTCCAAGGACATGGTCAGGAGCATGGCCGCCAACCCCATCATATTTGCCATGGCCAACCCCGATCCGGAGATATCCTACCCTGACGCCATGGAGGCCAGGCCAGACTGCATCATGGGTACGGGCCGCTCGGACTTCCCCAACCAGATCAACAACGTGTCCGGGTTCCCCTACATCTTCCGGGGCGCCCTGGACGTGAGGGCCACGGACATCAACGAATCCATGAAGGTCGCTGCCGCCAACTCCCTGGCCGCCCTGGCCAAGGAGCCGGTCCCGCAGGAGGTCAAGGATGCCTACGGCGTTGACCAGCTGACCTTCGGGCCCGACTACATCATCCCCAAGCCCCTCGACCCCCGGGTCCTGGAGTGGGAGGCCGCCGCCGTGGCCCGGGCAGCCATTGACTCCGGCGTGGCACGCAAAGATATCGACATTGAAAGCTACGCCTCGGGGCTTCGCAGCCAGCTCAAGGCCTCGCAGCAACGCATCAAGGAGTACGTGGCCAGCTTCAAGTACCCGTTCTGAGCATTCATGGGGGCGTATCGTCGGCCCCCACTTCTTCCAATCGCTATCGGGATCGGGATCGATTTCTTTCAGAATTCAGTGGCCAAAAGCCCATCGATAGCGATACCGATGGCGATAGCGATCAAGAGAGAAAGAGCGCGCAAAATGCCCATCGGAACCTTTGTCAACGTCCTGGCCATCATCCTGGGAAGCCTTGTGGGGCTGCTGCTGCACCGCAACTTCTCCGAGCGCTTCAAGGACATCGTCTTCCAGGGTATCGGCCTGGCCGTGGTCCTTGTCGGCCTGGACATGGCCCTCACCTATGAGAGCATCATCATCGTTGTCTTCAGCCTTGCACTGGGAGGGCTGACCGGAGAGGCGCTGCGCCTGGAGCGGTTCTTCGAGAAGGTCGGCACCTGGATGAAGAACACCGTCCGCTCCAAGGAGGGCCAGTTCGTGGACGGCCTGGTGACCGCCTTTCTCATCTTCTGCATCGGCTCCATGGCCATTATCGGCTCCATCGACGACGGGGTGCGCGGCGACAGGACCGTGCTGTACACGAAATCCATCCTGGACGGTTTCATTGCCATCCCCCTGGCCTCGACCTTCGGCAGCGGGGTGATCTTCTCCTTTTTGCCCGTGCTCCTCTACCAGGGGGGGATCACCATCCTGGCCCACCAGTCCCAGTCCTTCTTCACCCCGGCCATCATCAGCCAGATCACCTCGGTGGGCGGGCTTTTGATCTGCGGCATCGGCAT
>CAZUBS010000184.1:0-4930 GCA_964618595.1 uncultured Desulfohalobiaceae bacterium | reverse complement strand
TACAAGCAACCGTTTGTTCAGTGGATCAACGAGGCTGATCCCTATCACGATAAGCCAGGCATTACGATTGATCTGGCCAATAAAGAACATACCGTGTATCTTATCAGTGATGAGGATGCTGATGCTTTTGATGAATGGCTGTCGCTCAATTATATGACATTATTCGAAGATGAGCTGGAAGGGTGGTACACTGACGAATCCCTCTGGCCTATGGATCGTAGTCGAAAGATCTTCGACGAGTGGTTCAATGTCGAGTGCCACAGTGTCCTGATCGATACGGTGGGTTCAGAAATTGTAGACGAGGATATATGACAATGATCTTCGCTGCTTGGAGCAGCTTGGTCGTCCTGAAAAGCAATCCTTTATTCCGATCTTCTCACCTTGCCAGCCAAACCCGACTCCTCTAGATTCGTTCCGTTCGAAGGTATTGCGTCTAAGAACGACGCAAACAAAGCTGCACTTCTCGGCCCGTATTGATTGTATCTCCATGAAGCAAGCGCATCTCCCCATCGACTACACCCCCTGCGTGGCCAAGCACATGCAGGCCCCGAGTGCTGAGCAGCGGGGGGCGGTGTACACGCGACGGGAGGTGGTGGACTTTATTTTGGATCTCGTCGAGTACACGCCGACCAATCCACTGCAGCAATTTCGGCTTCTGGAGCCGGCCTGCGGAGAGGGTGACTTTCTTGTTCCCGTTGTTGAGCGGTTGATGGAGGAGGTTGCCGGCAATGGCGGGCCAGGTTCAGGTGCAAGGGACTTGGCTCCTGCTGTTCGGGCGTTTGAGATTTGCAAGCAAAGCCTGGAGATCACCCATGGCAAGCTGAAAGACGTCCTGGTGCGCTGCGGGGTTTCAACCCTCGATGCGCAAAGCCTCTTGCAAACCTGGCTCAGACAAGAGGATTTTTTGCTGGCGGACATGCCGCACCGGTTCACCCACGTGGTGGGCAATCCCCCGTATGTGCGCCAGGAGCAGGTTCCCGACTACCTCCTGGCGCTGTACCGAAAACGCTACGCCACCATCTACGACAGGGCGGACCTGTACATTCCTTTTATCGAGCGGTCTCTTCTTTCCCTTGAAAACGGCGGTGTCCTCGGGTTCATCTGCGCTGACCGGTGGATGAAGAACAAGTACGGCGGACCGCTCAGGGCTTTGGTGGCCGAGCAGTTCCACCTTACGGCCTACGTGGACATGACGGATTCACCGGCCTTCCATTCCGAGGTCATCGCCTACCCGGCCGTCACCGTCATCAAACGGGGAAAAACAGGACCCACGCGCATTGCTCACCGCCCGAGCATCGACAGCGCTGCCCTGACCTTCCTGGCCAGAGACATGACCGCAGAGCAGCTCCCTGCAAAGAGCATGGTCAGTGAGTCCTCCGGGATCACCAGGGGTCGTGAGCCATGGATTCTGTCCTCCCTTGACCGGCTTGCACTGGTCAGACGGCTGGAACAGGAGTTTCCCCTGCTGGAGGAGGCCGGATGCAAGGTGGGTATCGGCGTGGCCACTGGTGCGGACAAAATCTATATCGGACCTCTTGATGAGTTGGACGTGGAGCCGGAACGCAAGCTGCCCCTGGTCAAAACAAAAGACATCGAGACCGGCGAGGTCCGCTGGCAGGGGCTGGGGGTCATCAATCCCTTTCGTGACGACGGCAGGCTGGTTGACCTTGCCGGCTACCCCAGACTGGCAAGCTACTTTACAAAGTATGAGGACCTGATCCGCAAGCGCAACACCGCCCGCAAAAACCCAGCAGGCTGGTACAGAACCATCGACCGCATCTATCCCGAGCTGACCCGCAGGGCCAAGCTGCTCATCCCGGACATCAAGGGGGAGGCTCACATTGTCTACGAGAAGGGCCAATACTACCCCCACCACAACCTCTACTACATCATCTCGGACGCCTGGGACTTGAAGGCCCTGCAGGCGCTGCTGCAATGCGGCATTGCCAAGCTCTTTGTGGCCACCTACTCCACGCAAATGCGTGGCGGATTCCTCCGCTTTCAGGCCCAATACCTGCGCCGCATCCGCATCCCCAGGTGGGAGGACGTGCCGGAGAATATTCGCCACCTGCTCAGTGCTCCCGGCCCGGACAAGGCCTTTGAGAAAAGGCAGGCTGTATACGATTTGTACCGTTTGTCACCGGAAGAAAGGGCCGTTCTGGAAACCATCGACACCAGGGAGCATGCCCATGGGTCTTGATCTGGCAGGTTTCCGGGAGGGGTACGGACCGGCGTAGTTCGGAAGCCGGTTGCCGTTCGCCGTGGCCGGCCCTCCCCCCTCAGGCGGCCGGGATTCCCACCAGGGACCGGACCTGGGTCATACGCTCCGCGAACCCGGGGTCGCCGTCCAGGCTCTCCGTCACCAGCTCCACCTGGTCACCGCCGGCCGCCCCCAGCCCCAGCTCCACGGCCCGCTTGACCTGGCGCATCTCCCAGGGAGAGGCCTGCGCGAGCCTCGGCCACTGCCCAAAGGACTTGATGAGCCCCAGCCCGACCACGTCGCAGGCCAGGCGATCGGCCCCGGCCATGATCAGGTTGGTGTCCGCAACCGTGCCCTCCCAGGGCCCTCCCGCCACCATGGACCGGGTGCCGTCCACGATGTTCAGGTCGGGCCGATAGGCCAGATTGAGCTCCGCCACCACCTCCTCCCAGTGGCTGTGGTCCACCACGTAGGGCCGTTGGCTGAAGTGGGTGGCCCCCACGAAGTTCTTGAGGCAGATGGAATAGCCGGCGTAGCGGTGGGTCTTGATGACCGGCAGGTTGACGATCCGGTCCACGTTGAAGCACCACTCCGTGACCTCCACCGCGGACAGGTAGCGGCCGTCCACCGCCACCCTGACCCAGCCGTGGTCCTCGAAGAACACGGTGCCGGCTCCGGCGGCCCGGGCCGCGGCCGTGATGCCGGTCTGCTCCATGTTGCCCGCGGTGCCGCCCCGGACAAGGGCCGACATGTCCCCCACGTAAACCTTGGACGCCCCTGCCTCGTGGAGCAGCTCCACTACGGCCCGGACCACGGCCGGGTTGGTGGTGGTGGGGTTGCCCCGGGACCCCACCACGTTGGGCTTGACCAGCACCGTGGCGCCCTGCAGGGCCAGGGGCCCGAACCCGCCCGCCAGGGACACGGCCCGGGACACCATGGACTTGACCTCCCCGCCCCCCACCACGGCCACTGGGATCCTCTCCCGCTCCCCGTGGGGGGGCGCCCCACCCACCGGCTCCGCCTCCCGCTCGGCCCCGGTGAGGAAGACCTTGAGGCTGTGCCGGCTGCGGAAGATGCCGAAGGCGAGCCCCACCAGGGCCAGCAGGATGAGGAAGGCCCTGCGTCCGAGCTTCACGGCCTAGCCCACCTCGCAGGCCAGGTCCATGAGCCGGCAGCAGTAGCCCCACTCGTTGTCGTACCAGGCCAGGACCTTGACCATGTCCCCGGCGATGACGTTGGTGAAGGGCAGGGCCACGACGCAGGAGTAGGGGCTGCCGATGATGTCCGAGCTGACCAGGGGCTCGGTGGTCACCCCCAGGATGCCCTTCTTCTCCGGGCTCTCCGAGGCCCGCCGCAGCAGGTCATTGACCTCCTCGATGCTGGTCTCCCGGCCCACCAGGGCCACGATGTCCGAGAGGGAGCCGGTGATGACCGGGGTGCGCACGGCCATGCCGTCGAAAATGCCTTCCAGGTCCGGGATGACCTTGCCCACGGCCTTGGCCGCACCCGTGCTGGTGGGCACCAGGTTGGCCGCGGCGGCCCGCCCCCGGTAGGGGTCCTTGTGGGAGCCGTCCTGGAGGTTCTGGCCGTCGGTGTAGGCGTGGATGGTGGTCAGGCTGGCCTTCTTCACGGTCAGCTCCCGGTGCAGCACGTCCATGACCGGGGCCACGCTGTTGGTGGTGCAGGAGGCGCAGGACATGACGTTCTTCGACGAAATGTCCCGGGTTACCCCGCTGAGCAGGGTCTCGATGTCCCCGCCTTTGCCCGGTGCGGAGATGAGCACCCGCCTGGCCCCGGCCTGGATGGGCAACCCGGCCTTGTCCGCGGTACGGAAGACCCCGGTGCACGCCAGGACCAGATCCACCTGGTACTTCTTCCAGGGCAGCTTGGAGGGGTCGCGCTGGGCCAGCACCGGGTAGCGCTTGCCGTCGATGATGAAGGTCCCGATCTCCGGGTCGCTTTCGGTCACCTCCTTCGGCTTGCGGATCTCCTCCCATTCCAGCCGGTTGTGCAGGGCGTGGTAGGCGGTGTCGTGCTTGAGCAGCATGGCCCACCCCTCCCCGTCCATGCTGCCCGAGGTGTTGATGGCCACGATGTCCAGCTTCTGCTGCATCTCCCTGGAGCCCAGGAAGACCCGCAGCGAGGTCCTGCCGATCCTGCCCAGGCCGTTGATGGTCGCTCTGATCATGGTCTGCCTCCTTGGCGTAATGGATCCTTGGCGTGTACCGTCCACTGGCGCCATGGTAGCAGAACATGAATCCGAGTAAACACCTCGTGTGCGCAGCACTGGCGGAGGGCAGCCCTCCCGGTAGCCGGGAATCGCTTTTTGATCATTTCCAGCCTGGTAGTGAGAGCCCATGGCCAGACCCCTGCGCATAGAATTCCCCGGCGCCCTCTACCATGTCACCGCTCGCGGCAATGCTCGAGCCGACATCTTTGTTGACGACGTGGACCGCTCAACGTTCCTCGCCGTTCTCGCGGACGTGGTTAAGCGGTGGAACTGGATCTGTCACGGCTATTGCCTGATGAGCAACCACTACCATTTGCTCATCGAGATTCCGGAAGGCAACCTGTCCCAGGGCATGCGGCAACTGAACGGAGTAGTCACGCAGCGCTTCAACCGTCGCCACGGCCGGGCCGGCCATCTGTTTCAGGGGCGATTCAAGTCCGTCATCGTGGACAAGGACCCGTATCTGCTGGAGCTGTGCAGGTATATCGTGCTCAATCCTG
>CAZUBS010000183.1:0-4937 GCA_964618595.1 uncultured Desulfohalobiaceae bacterium | reverse complement strand
GGACCTGGTCACGGTGGACTGCTCCTTCATCCCCCTGCACCACATCCTCCCCCCCTGTCTGCACTTCCTCAAAGAGAACGGGCAGATCATCGCCCCGATCAAGCCCCAGTTCGAGGTGGGTCGGGGCAGGACCGACAAGGGGGTGGTGCGCTCCAAGGCCCTGCAGCAGGAAGCGGTCGCACGGGTGGTCGGGTTTGCGGTCCACGACCTCGGCCTGCGCTGTCTGGGCGTGGTGCCCTCGAAAGTAAAAGGGCCCAAGGGGAACCAGGAGTTTTTGGCCCTGTTCCAGGCAGACCAGGCTCGAAATCAGCGTGACGGGTTGGACCAGGCCTCGGAAGTGTCGGGATCAGGTCCCCCTGTACTGCCTTCGGGGGCAGCCTCGATCTGATTCGCCAGCTGCTCCTGCTCCCGGCGTTCCTGCTCCTTCTGCTCAAGATAGGTGTCCCTGTCGATCTCCCGGAGCTGCTCGGGGTGGCGCTCCGTGAGCTCGAACCAGCGCGTGAGCCTGGCCTGGAGCGCTTCGTCGCTGTCCCCGGGGTTCTCCAAAAAGGCCATCAGGGCATAGTAGAAGCGCACGGTGTTGCGCTCGATCATCCCCCGCACCCCCCCGACATATTCGGGTTTCCCGTTGCTGCTCGGCTCCGTTACACTGAATCCGATCTTGTTTCTGCCGAGGGTGGCGAAGTAGGTCTTCAGGGCGATCCGGGTGAAAAACCCATAGCCCAAAGAGTACTGCAGGTGCAGCAGGCATTGTTCTCCATCCAGGGGGGCGACCTCGGCCAGCATCTGGAAATCGCGGGTGCCGTAAGGGCCGCTGTCCGAGCCGAGCTCGACCGACAGGAAGTCTTTCGCGGTCTCCTGGACGCGCAGGTGCAGGGAAATGCGCTTGGCCTCCTCGGGCTCCTGATAGTACTTCCGCCCGGAATAGATGATCAGCTCCCCGCTTTCCCCGATGACGCAGGCCTTGACGTTGAGGTGCAAAAACAGGATCTCGCACCAGTTGGAGGGTGCGTGCAGGGTGTCAACGAGGTCGGCAAAGCGTTGCTCCACCACGGCATAGACTTCACCGCTCATACCGTCCCCATCCTCCCTGGACTTTACATGGATGGGCTCCTCAAAGGGGCTGTCCTCGATGGCCTGGAGAATGGCCGACTGATCCCATCCCGGACCAGCCTCCCGGCCGTAAGCAGGGTAGAAGGAGAGCGACAGCAGTGCCGAGAGGAACAGAACCAGGGTCCAGGTTTTCAGGCAGGGGGTGTGTCTGTACCGCAGAATCTGGTCTACCCTGCGAGCAGGCTGGCAGCGTTCGAGATCTCCCGCAATGGTCTTTGGTGTATCGAACCGGAGGGAGTGGGGGGGCGACAGAGGCATCATTTCATTTCGTGGGCGAAAGTCTGACATGTGCTTAGTATTTCCCACCTGCTGACCAATGACAAGCCTACTGGGCAACAAAAAAAACAGGAGCCGTTGCAACGGCTCCCGTTTTCGATTTCAGGATGGTGGTGTGCGGGTCCGAGGCAGCGGATTCAGCACTTGCGGGCCTGGCCCTCCGCCTGCTTGACCAGGGGCCAGATCTCGTCGATGGACTCCACAGGGACCATGGTGATGTTTTTGCGCAGCTCCCTGGGGATGTCCTCGAAATCCTTGCGGTTCTGGGCGGGGATCAGGGCCATGGTCTTGTTCGCGGCCACCGCGGCCAGGATCTTCTCCTTGATGCCGCCAACGGGCAGCACCCGGCCCCGCAGGGTGATCTCTCCGGTCATGACCACGTCGTTCCTGACCGGAGTGTTGGTCAGGGCCGAGAGCAGGGCCGTGACCAGGGTCACGCCGGCCGAAGGACCGTCCTTGGGTGTGGCACCCGCGGGCACATGGATGTGCAGGTCCTTTTTCTCGGCAAAGTCAGGGTTGAGGCCCAGCTTGTCCGCACGGCTGCGGGCATAGCTGACCGCGGCCTGAGCCGACTCCTTCATGACCTCTCCCAGCTGGCCGGTGAGGATGAGCTTGCCCTTGCCGGGCATGGGCGTGACCTCTATGTGCAGGAGCTCACCGCCGGACGGCGTCCAGGCCAGCCCCACGGCCACTCCGGGCGGCAGCTCTTTTTCACACTCGTCTTCCAGGTAACGCGGCACGCCAAGGAGCTTGTACACGGACTGCGGTGTGATCCGGAAGGGCCCTTTGTCGCCTTCGGCCACCTTGCGGGCCACCTTGCGGCAGATGGAGCCGATCTCACGTTCCAGGTTCCGCAGCCCCGCCTCCCGGGTGTACTCCCGGATGACCTTGGTGATGGCGTTGTCGCTGATCTTGAGCTGGTCCTCCTTGAGCCCGTTCTCCTCGATCTGACGGGGCAGGAGGTAGCGGCGCGCGATCTTGGTCTTTTCCTGGGCCGTGTACCCGGGGATGCGGATGATCTCCATGCGGTCCTTGAGGGCCGAGGGGATGGTGTCCAGGATGTTGGCCGTGCAGATGAACATGACCTTTGAAAGGTCGAAGGGCACGTTCAGGTAGTTGTCGGTGAAGGTGTTGTTCTGCTCGGGGTCGAGCACCTCCAGCAGGGCCGAGGACGGGTCCCCCCGGAAGTCCGAACCCAGCTTGTCCACCTCGTCGAGCATGAACACGGGGTTGCGGGTGCCTGCGTCCTTGATGCCCTGGATGATGCGGCCGGGCATGGACCCGATGTAGGTGCGCCGGTGACCCCTGATCTCGGCCTCGTCCCGCATCCCGCCCAGGGACATGCGATTGAACTTGCGCCCCAGGGCCCTGGCGATGGAGCGCCCCAGGGATGTCTTGCCCACTCCCGGAGGCCCCACAAAGCACAGGATGGGCCCCTTCATCTTGGGGTTGAGCTTGCGCACCGACAGGTACTCCAGGATGCGCTCCTTGACCTTCTCCAGGTCGTAGTGGTCCTCGTTGAGGATCGTCTCGGCCTTTGCGATGTCCAGCCGGTCCTTGGAAAGCTTCTTCCAGGGCAGCTCGATGATCCAGTCCAGGTAGGTGCGGATGACCGTGGCCTCGGAGGACTCCGGGTGCATGGACTCCAGCCGGCGCAGCTGCTTCTCCGCCTCCGCCTTGACGTCCTTGGGCAGCCCGGCCTTGTCCAGGGCCTCCATGAGCTCGACGAACTCCTCCTCTGCCTCGCCGGTCTCACCCAGCTCGGACTTGATGGCCTTCATCTGCTCGCGCAGGAAGTAGTCCTTCTGGGCCTTGTCCATGCCTTCCTTGGCCACGTTCTGGATCTTGGCCTGCATGGAGGCCACCTCCACCTCCTTGACCAGCTGCTGGTTGACCAGGCGCAGGCGCTCCACTGGATCTGCGCTGTCCAGGATGCCCTGGGCCACATCGGTCTTCATGCGCAGGTTGGAGGCGATGAGGTCTGCCAGCCGTCCCGGCTCTTCCACGCCGCTGAGCACGGACATGATCTCGGAGGTGTCGATGCCGCGCAGGGAGAGGATCTTCTCGCTCTGCTCCCGGGCCGAGCGCATGAGGGCCTCGACCTCGGGGCTGATCTCGTCCAGCTCGCGCTCGGGGATGGGCTCGATCTCCACCAGGTGATAGGGCTCCTCGTGGACAAAGCGCTTGATCCTGGCCCTGGACAGGCCCTGGACCAGCACCTTGAGCCTGCCGTCAGGCATCTTCAGCATGCGCATGATCATGGCCACGGTCCCGGTCTGGTAGACGTCGTCCTTGCCCGGATCCTCCACCTTCTCGTCCTTCTGGGTGTTGATGACGATGTATCTGTTCCCGTTCAGGGCGGCGTCCACGGCCTTGACCGATTTCTCCCTGCCCACGAACAGGGGGAGGATCATGTAGTTGAAGATGACGATGTCGCGCACCGCCAGCATGGGGAGCTCAGCGGGGATGTCCAGCTGCTCCTTGCCGTTGCCGCCTTCCTCGTCCGTGGAGGGGGCGATGACGATCGTGGCCTCTTCGGACCTGAGCTGATGATCGTCTTCGGCTGCACTGAGCTTGAAGTCTTTGTCACTCATTGCTGTCTCCTTGGGAAAATATTTTCCAGCACTATGTCGGTTGGTTATGGTCGGGGTTTTAAAGCTGCTGCTATCGGGCAGCAAGACAACTAGGTAATCCTTATTTCAAGGCAGGCAACCCCCTGAAGGTGAATTCTTTGCGGGTCTTTCAACAAGCAGGGAGACCCACAGGCAGCTCCCGGGCTGTTTTCGCTGAGGCAGCGAGCCCCCCGGCTGGATGCGTTCGAGGGCAGCCCGAACAGGGCGGTTACTCCAGCAGCCCTTCGGCCTGGAAGCTGAACCAGCGCTCCTCTGCAACGATGACATGATCGAGCAGCCGGATGTTCAGAGCGTGCAGGGCCTGCCCGATCCGTCGGGTCACGTCCCGGTCCTGGCGTGAAGGGGAGGGGTCGCCGCCGGGGTGGTTGTGCACCAGTACGGCCCCGGAGGCGTGACGAAACAGGGCCTGTGCAGCCACCTCCCGGGGAAAGACCGCTGCCTGGTCCACGGTGCCGTCGCCGACCTTGCAGAACTCAAGGAGCCGGTTCTTGTTGTCCACCAGGGCCACCCAGAAGGACTCCCTGGGGTTCGTCCCGAGGCGGTCACGTGCCAGCAGGTGAACAGCTCCGGGATCGGAGAGAACGGCTCGCCTGGGCAGCTCCTCCGCCCGGGTGCGCGTCCACAGCTCACGCAGAGCCAGGAGGTAGAGCGCCAGCCCCTTGCCGACTCCAGTCTCCTTGGTGAGCAGCAGCGGGTCGGCCAGGAGCACGCCCCGCAGACCGGAGTACTTGGCAAGCAGCGACTTCGCCAGGGGTTTGGTGTCCTTTTGCGGCAGCCCGTACCCCAGCAGGAGCTCCAGGAGCTCGTAATCGGGAAGGGCTTCCGGCGAAGCCCGGAAGCGCTCCTTGAGCCGCTGCCGGTGACCGTAGTGCAGGGGGCGGGGGTTCGGTTTCCCTGGCATGGGTCGCTCCGGGT
>CAZUBS010000182.1:0-4957 GCA_964618595.1 uncultured Desulfohalobiaceae bacterium | reverse complement strand
CTCCCAGAAAAAGCCCGGGAAGGGGCTGCACTCCGAGGAGATGAAAGGGCTGAGCATGGACATGAACGCAGGTGACAAGGAAGACGCCGAGTTCGAGCGCTACTAGTTTGAAACAACCCGGGCCACGGCCTGACCCGGCCGTGGCCCGGGGGAGGCCGGCAACGGTGTGGCCAGCAAAGCCCATGCAGCCACAGCCACGCCCAACAGGAAAAAGGACATGACGGACTCCACTCTGCAGACCATCTTGATCGTTGACGACAGCGCGTTTATCCGCAACATGCTGCGCAACTTCCTTCGCCGTCAGGGGTGGAACCATGTCCTGGAGGCGGACAATGGCAGCAGGGCCTGGGAGATCCTGAAAAAGAAGCAGGTCAGTGCGGTCATCAGCGACTGGATCATGCCTCAGATGAGCGGCATAGAGTTGCTGGAGAGGATACGGGCTGACAAGGAGCTGCAGTCCGTTCCCTTCCTGATGGTCACGGTCAACAGTCAGCAGGACCATGTGGCGGAGGCATTGAACAAGGGCTGCACCGATTACCTGGTCAAGCCCATGAACCTGCAGGTCCTGGCCGGGAAGCTGGAAGAGGCGCTGAGAATCAACTCCCCGAATTGAAGCATTGGATAATCCTGCAAGAGACTCCCCCGCGTTTCAGTCTAGGAAAACCGTATTGGTAAGCCATTCTTTCGGAGGCGAGGAATCCGCCGGCTTAGGCTGAGATGGTCGTATGATTCCTGGATTTAAGGCTCCGCAGGAAAGGCTTGAAGGGAGGAACCGAGACTGTTCCCTCATTAGAGGAGCAACGAAAACGAGAGACGCAGTCACTGGCCAGCGTCGGCGAACGAACCCATCGCGGCCGGCACTGGCCTGGTGATCAAGATTTCACTTTTCTCCCGGGCAAGATCCTGCTAAACGACCCTTTCTCAATTAGGAACTGTTATCAACATGAGGCGGGGCATGCTGCATTTTTCAGAATTCTCCGGAACCTCTTCAGGGGTCGAGGCGATTTTCGATCTCCAGTCCGACCTTGTCTGCTCCTTTGACCCGGAGTCCCGGATCACCTTTGCCAACCAGTCCCTGTGCGCGCTTCTCGGGTTTTCCCGCGAGCGGATGGTGGGACAGCCCATCTATTCCTTCCTGCCCGAGTTGGAGTATGAGAACGTCCAGCTCGCCCTTGGATCCCTGACTCGTGAGAGTCCGCTCACGGCCATTGAAACCGAATTGACGGACTGGGCCGGAGGGCGGCGCATCGTGCACTGGGTGGGCAAGGCCGTCTTCGCCCCGGACGGGGCCGTCTGCGAGTACCTGGCCATCGGCCGGGACAGCACGGATGAGATCGAGCTGGAACAGATCCTGCGGCGCAGCAACCAGCGTTTGAAAATGGCCCTGGAGGCCACCGCCGTGGGCATCTTCGAATGGGACCTTCCCTCAGGAAGCCTGTACGTCAACCCCGAGTGGCTGGGCCACCTGGGTTACGGGAGGGGGGACTTCGGCGGTGACCTCCAGGCCTGGCAGGAGCTTTCCCACCCTGAGGACTTGGGAGCCCTGGCGGCTGCCATAGACAGGATCAGGGCCGGGGAGCAGCAGGAATTTGGGTTGGAGAGGCGGGTCAGGAAAGGCAGCGGGGAGTACGCCTGGATTTTGACCCGGGGAAGGGTGACCGCATGGGACGCCTCGGGCGCGCCTCTCCAGGTCAGCGGTACGGCCATCGACATCAGCTTTTGGAAAGAGGCGGAGAAGCAACTCCGGGAACAGGAGGAGTTTCTGAACGAGGTGCTCAACTCCATGAGCGCCAAGGTCGCGGTTCTGGACCAAGAAGGAGTGATCATCAAGGTCAACCAGGCCTGGAACAGTTTTTCCCAGAACGACGGGTCGCGTGAACTACTGACCGGGATCGGAACGAACTACCTGGACGTCTGCGACAGTTCCCAGGGCGAGGACTCCGAGGGGTCCGAGGAGGTGGCCAAGGGCATACGCGAGGTGCTGGCCGGCAGCAGGCCGAGCTACAGCCGGGAGTACCCCTGCCACTCTGCTGTTGAAGAGCGGTGGTTCACGGTCCAGGCGACCCCCCTGATTCTGAGCGACCGGATCAGGGGGGTCGTGGTGGCCCACTTCGACATCACCGACCGCATCCTGGCGGAACGGGCGTTCAGGGAAAAGAACGAGCTGCACCTGAAGCTGTTCACCAACAACACCGCGGTCATGCTGCTCATCGATCCCGAGAGCATGGAGATCGTGGAGGCCAACAAGGCGGCCTGCCGCTTTTACGGATACTCGCCGGAGGAGATCAAGGGGAGCAAGATCAACCTGATCAACACCTACTCCGAGGACACCATCCGGCGGTACATGGAAAAAGCCCTTGCGGGCAATGGGATGCAGTTCGCCTTCAGCCATCGCCTGTCAAACGGGGAGATCCGGGAGGTCTCGGTACACTGCGGTCCCATGCGCATCAGGGGCAGGGACCACATCTGCGCCATTGTGCACGACGTCACGGAAAAGAAGCGCATGGAGCATGAATTCCTCAGGGCCGTCCAGATCAAGGAGGACTACAGGCTCAAGCTGGAGGCGGTCTTCTCCAGCATCCCCGACCCCATTATCACCGTTGACCGCAACCTGCGCATCATCAGCGCCAACAAGGCGGCTGAGAAACTGTGGAGCTGCAGCGGGAGAAACCTTGAAAACAGCCTCGTGGATTCGGTGTTTCCTTCCAGGACCTGCCCGGTGCGCTCCCTGGTGGAGGAGACCGTGCGCAGCAAGAAACCCGTGCGGGAGCGCAGGATCCAGTGCCGTCCCGGAAGTCACCAGCAGTGCTTCAACCCCAGGGACAGCCACCACCTGATCCTCAGCTGCACCCCCCTTGAGGATGGGGAGGACGGTCATGGAGGAGCGGTCATGCTCATGCGTGACGTAAGCCGTCAGGCCGAGTTGGAACGGGCCGTGGTAAAGCGGCACTCCTTCGGCGGGATCATCGGCAAGAGCAGAGTGATGCGTGAGCTTTACGGGCTCCTGGAGCGCATGGCCGAGATCGAGACCACAGTGCTGGTGACCGGGGAGTCGGGCACGGGCAAGGAGCTGATCTCCGAGGCACTTCATTACAAGGGAGCCCGGGGCAAGGGGCCGCTGATCCGGGTCAACTGCGCCGCCCTGTCCGAGCAGATCCTGGAAAGCGAGCTGTTCGGGCACGTGCGGGGGGCCTTCACCGGGGCGGTCAAGGACCGTGAGGGCCGGTTCCAGGCTGCGGCGGGGGGGACCATCTTCCTGGATGAGATCGGGGAGATATCCACCACCCTGCAGGTCAAGCTGCTCAGGTTCCTTGAGTCCAAGGAGTTCGAGCGGGTGGGTGAGTCCCGGACCGTCAAGTCGGACGCCAGGATCATAGCCGCCACCAACGCCGACCTGCGGGTCAAGGTCAGCCAGGGAGAGTTCCGGGAGGATCTGTACTACCGGCTCAAGGTCATGCACCTGCACATGCCCCCCCTCAGGCAGAGACGGGAGGACATCCCCCTGCTGGTCAACCATTTCCTGGACAGGTTCCGCTCCTCGCTCTCCTCCGGCGTGACCGGGATCTCACGGGAGGTGATGGAGCTTTTCATGATTTACGCCTGGCCTGGCAACGTGCGTGAGCTCAAGCACGTGCTGGAGCACGCCTGCATCCTCTGCCCCTCCGGCGAGATCGGACCCGAGCATCTGCCCTCGGAACTGAAATGCAGTGGCACCCGGATCGACGAACCGGCACAGGGTGAGCCAGGTCTGACCCGGGCCGCACTGGTCAAAGTTCTGCAGGAGACCGGGGGCAACAAGGCAAAGGCAGCCCGCGTCCTGGGCATCGGCCGGGCCACCCTCTACCGCAAGATCTCAGAGTTCGGCATCATCTGACACAATTTCCCGCCCAGGTGTCTCATGAGACACTTGCCGTGAGACACAGCTGTCTCGCCGGGACAGGGTGAGACACCTGCCTTTCTGACCTGTTTTTTCTTCTATCCATTCGTATTCATATATCTTTTTTCATAGTGGCATCCAGCTTGCCCTTTGGAGGCAGCGTGCATGCGCATGCTGCAACACACTTATCTTTCCGAAGGAGAAGCTATGCGACAGATGACCTTGAAAGCGAAGATCAGCCTGGGGTTTGCCGGCCTCATCGCCCTTGCGGCGGTTCTGGGCGGAGTCTCGGTGTGGCAGATGAAGAAAGCTGGACAGAACGCCCTGCACCTGGCCGAGGGCTACATCCCAGAGGTGGAGCTGGCCAACGACCTGGAACGGAATGCCCTGGAGGGCATGATGGACTTCAGGTCGTACATCCTGACCGGTGAGCGCTCTTTGTTTGAGAGTGGACAGGCCCATTTGCGGGAGATCGGGAAAATAATCCCGGAGGCCGAGCGGCTGGTTGGTGAATTTCCCGAGCTGGTCAAGCTCGGGGAGGGGATGAAAACGGTCAGCAGCTCAATGGCTTCCTACGAAAGCATCATGGGTCAGTATCAGGTCCTGGACCGGCGGATCGGCGAGGCGCGTCAGGAGCTGGACGTCGAGGCATCGAGATACATGGAGAACGCGGCCGATTATTTGAGCGGCCAGAACGACCAGATGCGCCAGGAGTTCTCCTCGGGTGTCGGGGTGAACGCCCTGGACGAGCGGTTGGTCAAGATCACCCTGATCAACGACATCATCGACCTGGGCAACGCCGTGCGGGTGACCAACTTCATGGCCCAGGCCCTGCGCAGCCCCGAGCAGCTGCGCCAGGGGCTGAACATCTTCACCCAGGTGGACGACAAGTTCCGGGAGATCAGGGCCATCACCCGCCTGCAGGCGGACCAGGACCGGCTCGACGAGATCGAAGCCGCAGCTGCCAATTACAAGCAAGCCATGGAAAAGCTGCTGTCGAGCTGGGACAGCCAGGACGCTCTCACAGCCGAGCGGGAGGAAGCCGCGTGACCGGAGACAAGCTGACCGAACTGACGCGCC
>CAZUBS010000181.1:0-4969 GCA_964618595.1 uncultured Desulfohalobiaceae bacterium | reverse complement strand
TTTGGAAGATGAGGTCGGGATGGGCGTTGAGAATGGCCCGGCTTTGGGCTTCGCTGGTCCTGAGGGCCAGCTCGGCCTGCCGGCGCTCGGTGATGTTGAAGATCAAGGAAAGCATGGTCTCCTCACCTCTCAGGACCACCTTCTCAGCCGACCAGAGAGCCCAGACACTCTGCCCGGACCTGGTAAGAAACTCCGTGGGGATCTCATGGAAGGACCCTTTGGATTTCAGCTCACGGATCATCCGTTTCCGCTGACTGGAATCAGCCCAAATACCGACATCAAGCGAAGTGCGCCCGATTGTCTCTTCACGGCTGTGCCCAAGCATCTGCAGCCACTTGTCGTTGACGTCGATAAACCGCCCGGTCTCTATGTCCGAAATGACCATGGGCGCGGGACTGGATCGAAAGGCCTTTTCAAACCTCTCCTCGCTTTCTGCCAGGGATTGGTGATACCTTTTGCGCTCCGTGATATCCATGTGCATGCCTAGCAGGCGTTGCGCCCGACCCTGAGCATCAGCTTGCACTACGTCTCCGCGGGCCAGGATCCACCTCCAGTTCCCGTCATTGGTGCGCATCCGAAACTCTATCTCAAAGGGACTGGCGGACTGGATACGCTCCTGAATTGCCCGCTCTGCGTGTTCCGCATCTTCCGGGTGGAGCAGGCTGCGCCATGTTTCGTAGCTCTGCGGCATCGAATAGGGCTCAAATCCCAGCATGGTGTACCAGCGTGGGCTGAAGTAGACCTCGCCGGTATCGACCCTCCAGTCCCAGATCCCGTCGCTCACGGAGTCCAGGGCCAGGTTGAGCCGCTCCTCACTCCGCCTGACCTGCTCCTCAGCATTTTTCGCCTCGGTGATGTCCGTGGAGAAACCTTCGAAGCTGACGACTTCCCCGGCTGCATTTTTCACTGCCCGCATGTTGGTGGAGACCCAGATGACCGATCCGTCGAGCCTTCTCCTGCGTGACTCGAAATTGGTCAGAAAGCCCGTGGTGGCAAGTCGGCGGACAATCTCATCCCTCTCTTCCGGGTCCACGAAGATCTGGTCCCTGATGGATTCCACGCTCTCAACAAGGTCCTGGCTTGATTCGAAGCCGTATATCTTTGCCAGATGTGTGTTGGCGCTCAGGTACCTCCCTCCTGGCGTGGACTCGAAAATGCCCACCGGCGCATTCTCGTAGAGCTCCCGATACTGCCGTTCCTTTTTCTGCACCTCCTGCTCAGCCTGGACCCGGTCGCTGATATCCAGGAAAGAGGCTACTCGCTCCCCTGTCTCCTTGACCACCCCAATGCGGATGTGCACGTTTTTGCGGCGTCCTTCACGGTCCACGAACAGAAAGTCGTAGTCTCTTGGCGGCGGGTCGTTGCCAGATTCCAAACGGCGGTAGTGGTAGCCGAGCATCCGGGGCAGGTCCTGCTCGTCCACGAAGTCCGGCCACTGCATGACCCCTTCCACCGCCTCACGCGGGTAGCCGCTCAGCTTTTCAAACTCCGCATTGCAGGAACTGATGACCCTGTCGTCGCCGAAAATAATGGTGGCCGTGCCGGTGTTCTCGAACAGGCCGCGGTAGAACTGCTCCCGCTGGTGCAGCTTTTTCTGCTGCTGCTTGCGAGCGCTGATGTCGCGGGCCACGGTCAGGATGACCTGGCTTCCCTGCAGGTCGAAGAGGTGGGTGTGGCCTTCAAAGGGCACGCGCTCCCCGTCCTGCCTGAGCCCCACGCTTTCGAACACCAGATCGCCCTGCTCGAGTGTCGTCTCGATCATGCTGGGCAGGACGGTGCGGGCCTCAGGGGCAAACAGCTCTGTCACGGGCAGCCTGAACATCTCCCGCCGCGAGAGCCCGAACATGGAGCAGGCCGTGGGGTTGACCTCGATCAGCCGCAGCTCCCTGCCCTGCATCTCATGCAGAAAGATTGCGTCCCCAGAGTTCTCGAAGATCTTCCGGAACTTTGTCTCGCTGCCCTGGAGCACCCTGCGCTCCTCAGCCAGGCTGCGGCAGCTGGCCTCCTCCTGCCTGAGGGCTTCCTCGGCTGTGATTTGGGCGGTCACGTCCCGGGCAAAGACGGCAATACCGGCTACCTCGCCGTCATCGGCAATGACAGGGCGGTACTCCACCGAAAACCACAGCCCGTCACGCTGGTCAATCTGAAGGGCGGAAGATCTGGACTGGACGACCTGCTGGACTGCTTCTTTCCTGGGCTCGCGAACGTCTGGCGAGAGAAGGTCCCACAACGTGGTTCCCACCAGGTCCTTGACCTGTGCGTCGAGGCGTTCCGCAGCCACCCTGTTCAGGGCGAGGATGCGCCCGCCTGGGTCGATGAAGAACGCGGACTCCGGGTAGGCGTCCAGCAGGAGGCTGCACGGAGGTTCAGACAAGGCCAGGGGGCCCTGCTCACTGCTGAAAGGTGATGAAATATTTCTGTTCATACGGGGATCATATGCTCTTCCTCCGTAAAGCTTCACCTAACGCCCGGCACAACTCTGTCTGATTCATACCTCATGAATCCAAAACAACGTACCAGCAAACAAACCACATTTCTACCAACAAACACTGGTAAAAATCCGCCGGAACATGCGCTCCAGCGCACTGCTCAGCCGGTCCGCGTGGTACAGCTCGAGATGCTCTTGGAAGGTGGACTCCAGCATGCGCCGGGTCTTTTCCGCCTCGGTCTCGATGGAGTCCACCAGCAGGATG
Organism: uncultured Desulfohalobiaceae bacterium; assembly: GCA_964618595.1. Lineage (GTDB taxonomy): Bacteria > Desulfobacterota > Desulfovibrionia > Desulfovibrionales > CAZUBS01 > CAZUBS01. The sequence continues at coordinate 2,276 of CAZUBS010000181.1, read as the reverse complement.
CGCAGTGTCTCGGGGTGCTTCATGGTCTGGTCATTTCATTTCGCATCACCTACACCCCCGGCTGGTCTCGAATGATCAGCCCCAGGATGAGGCCGCCGACCAGGTACTCCACCACCGTGCCCCAGCACCAGACAAAGGCCAGGAAGTAGGGCACCGGCATGCTGGCATAGGTGGCGTAGCCCATGGGGATGCCCACGCCCAGACCGTAGATCAGCGAGTAGAGCAGCGCCCTGCCCAGGGTGCGCCTGTCAACGAAAAGCACGTAGATCAGCACGAAGGCCGTGGCAGCAACCAGCGTGGTCAGGTAGATGAGCCAGTAGTTCATCTGCCCGTGCGGCCGCCACAGGGCCTGCGAGGCCTGGTAGCTGCCGGTCAGGATGACCCCGTGGATGAGCCACTCCAGGATGATCCAGGCCACGAACACCGCCAGCACGGCCAGGATGGTCCGCTTGGTCATTGTCTTCCTCCTTGAGTTGCAAAGTCTTTCTTCCGTATTCTACAATTAGATAGCATACCCCAGGATGCACGCAACCACGCTTCGCTCCAGGGAATTTGCACTTTCCAAGGAACCTCTTCCATGCCCATACACAACACCGACATCGAACGAACCCTCACCCAGGTGGCCGACCTGCTGGAGATCGAGGGGGGCAACCCCTTTCGGGTCCGGGCCTACCGCAATGCTGCCCGGGCGGTGGGGAGCATGTCCCGGGAAGCAGCCAAGATGGTTGACTCGGGAGAGGAGCTCACCACCATACCCGGGGTGGGCAAGGACCTGGCCCAAAAGATCGAGACCCTGGTCCGGACCGGCTCTCTCCCTGTGCTGGACGAGCTCCGGCAGCGTCTCCCCCCGGAGCTGCTGGGGCTTCTCGACGTGGAGGGGCTGGGCCCGAAACGGGTCAGCGCCCTGTACAAGGGGCTCGGCATCCACGACGTCACCACCCTCAAGCAGGCCGCCCAGGAGGGAAGGGTGCGCGAGCTGCCGGGGTTCGGCGCCACAACCGAGCAGAAGATCCTCCAGGACCTGCTCAGCGAGAAGGAAGGCCGGGGGCGCTCCCTCCTGAACGATGTGGAGCAGTACGCGGCCTCCCTGGTCGCGGTCATGGAGTCCGTGCCCGGGGTCGGGCGGGTGGTGGTTGCCGGAAGCTACCGCAGGCGCAGGGACACGGTCGGGGACCTGGACGTGCTGGTCGTCTGCCGGGACAGTAGCGAGGTCATGAGCCGTTTTGCCGGGTACGAGGACGTGGCCAGGGTCCTGTCCAGAGGAGAAACCCGCTCCTCGGTGGTGCTGCGCTCCGGGCTGCAGGTGGACCTGCGCGTTGTCCCGGAAGAAAGCTTTGGCGCCGCCCTGCACTACTTCACCGGCTCCAAGGCCCACAACATCGCCCTGCGCAAGCTCGCCCAGTCCAGGGGTCTCAAGATCAACGAGTACGGGGTGTTCGCGGACCAGCGCCGGGTGGCCGGTGCCAGCGAGGAGGAGGTGTACGGGTCGGTCGGTCTGCCCTTCATCCAGCCTGAGCTTCGCGAGGACAGGGGCGAGATCGAGGCCGCTTCCCGGGGTGAGCTCCCGGAGCTGGTGACCCTCGAGGACATCAAGGGGGACCTGCACGTGCACTCGGTTGCCACCGACGGCCGCAACACCATCAGGGAGATGGCCCTAGCGGCACGAGACAGGGGCTACGCCTACCTGGCCATCACCGACCACTCACAGCGCATCGCCATGGCCGGGGGCCTGGACGAGAAGCGGCTCCGGGAGCAGATGGAGGAGATCGACCGGCTCAATGGGGAGATTGACGGCCCGGCCATCCTCAAGGGCATCGAGGTGGACATCCTGGAGGACGGCTCCCTCGACCTGCCAGACTCCGTGCTCAAGGAGCTGGACCTGGTCGTCGGCTCCATCCACTCCTACTTCAAACTGGACCGGGACACCCAGACCGACCGGGTCATCAGGGCCATGGACAACCCCCATCTCCACGTCCTGGGGCACCCCACCGGACGCATGCTGGGCTTGCGCCGCCCCTACGACCTGGACATGGAACGGCTCCTGCCCGCGGCCCGGGAGCGGGGGGTCTTCCTGGAGTGCAACGCCCAACCCAACCGCATGGACCTCAACGATGTGCAGCTGAAGTGGGCAGCTACAGAAGGGGTCAAGGTGGTCATTGCAACCGACGCCCACTGGACCAGGCACCTGGGCTTCATGCTCCACGGCATCGACCAGGCAAGGCGCGGCTGGCCCGTGGCGGCCGACGTGGTCAACACCCGCGGCTTGAAAGAGCTCA
>CAZUBS010000180.1:0-4973 GCA_964618595.1 uncultured Desulfohalobiaceae bacterium | reverse complement strand
GGTAAGGCTGTTGCGAACATTGTCGTAGGTGGAGGCGAGGCTGCCGAATGGTGCGCTGGCGTGAGTGAGGCGGTTCAGGGCGTCGTAGGTGTAGGCGGTGTTCAGCAGAGGCGGGTTGGGGAGGGTCATCTGGATGATGTTCCTGTTTTCGTCATACATGTGCCGCCGTTCGGGCGGGGTCCCTGGGTTGGCCGTGGTGAGCAGTCCGCAGCACTCGGCATACTCGTTGTCCACTGTGCCGCCGGCGCCGTTGGCCAGCCCGGTAGGACCGCCAAAGGGCAGATAGGCAAGCCTTCCGAGAAGCGACGTGATGTTGGAGTCAAAGGTCGTCTTTACCCCGGTGATCCGGCCCAGGGAGTCCAGGGCATAGTCGATGGTCCTTCCCCGGGGGAGGGTCATGGAAAGAATGCGCCCCCCCGGGGAGTACTCCCGGGCGACGAGGTAGCTGCTGCCCTGGATGGTCGACTCTTTGCCCGTCAGCCGCCCCCGGGGGTCATAGGAAAAGACCGTGGAGCCGGAGGGGTCGACCATTGAGGTGCGCCGGTCCAGGCCGTCGTTTCCCTGGTCATAGCCAAAGACAATGTCCTCTGCCGGGTCGGGGAAATGCATTTTGGTCAGGCGACCCAGCAGATCGTAATCATAGGTGATGGATATGCCCCGGGCATCGTTCTTCTGCACCATGTTTCCGGCCTCGTTGTAGGCATAGGTGGTGGTGCCGGTGTCAGGAGAAACCGCGCTTACCACCCGGCCCAGGTCGTCATGGGTAAAGTCCGTGGTGCGGCCCTCTCCATCGGTGATCGAGTTCTGGTTGCCGTGCCGGTCGTAGGTGAAGCCGGTGAGTACATTTCCCGGCTGCTCGATTGCAGTGACCCGGTCGTGGGCATCGTAGTCGTATCTGGTGGTGAAGCCCCGCCCATCCACAACGGCAGCGAGCCGACCCCCATCATCATAGCTGTATTCTGTAAAGACATCCTCGGTCAGGTACGCCCGCCACAACCGCCCGGGATGCCCGGGGTGGTCGAAGGAGAGGGTCCGGCTGTAGGTTCGGGTGCCGTCCGCAGTATAGGTGGCGGTGGCCACACGGTTCCCCTGGGTATCATAGGTCAGCTCGATCCACTGCCCTTCCTGGTCCGTGATCCGGGTCAGACGTCCGGTTGCGGGGTCATGGCTGAAGGTTCGGACCACTCCGTCCTCGTCTCGAGTGGAGGCGACCTGGCCGGCAGCGTCGTAGGTGGTGGTCCTGCTCGACCCATCCGCCTCGAAGGACACGGAGGTCACCCTGCCGCTGGCATCGTAGGAAAGGGTACGGGCCCGGTCGTTGACGTCGGTGATCCTGCCCACCCATCCGGCCGCGTTGTACTGGCTGTACACAGTGGCGCCCACCAGGGGACGGGTGACAGTAAGCAGGTTTCCGCTGCCGTCATAGGAAAAGGTGGTGGTGTCATCAGCTCCAGGCAGCGGACCGTTAAGAGCTGTAATCTGACCGCTTTCATTCCAGGTGAGAGCCGTGGCGTAGGTGAAGGGGACAACGTTGCCCGATGCGTCGAGCGTGCTGCCCTGCTCCAGGACCCGCGACAGGAACAAGGTCGGGTGCTCATTGGGAATGGCATCTCCATCGTCATCGTAGTCCCAGACCGTGAGCTTGTTGTCCGTTCCCAAGACACCGGGTTCGGTGCGGGTCAGGGGAAGATCAAGTGTGGGGTGCCAGGTGAAGTCGATGTTGCGTTCCTCTGGTGTCCCGGCAGCCAGGACGATGCGTCCGGGATTGCCCCGGGCATCGTGTTCTTCCATTCTGGTGACGGCTCCGGAGGCATTCTCGATCTCCACCAGGTGCAGATCCTCGTCCCATACCCAGCGGACCGCGGCGTCAGCAGCATAGGGTGGATCTGATATGCCGGACATGGAGGTCAGCCTGAGGCGGCCGCCCACAGTCTGCAGTCTATAGAAGCGGGGCACTCCATAGGCATCGGTGACCAGGACAGTGCCCGGGTCGGGGTAGGCAAGGCCGAAACTGTCCTCCAGGCCACAGGATCGGCAGTTGGTTTCTATGCAGCGGTCCTGCTGATCATAGCTCCAGCTGGCCAGGAGATGGCCGAGGGCATCGAGCTTTCGGGTCAGATTGTGGGGATCCTCCGGATCCTCATAGATGTAGGATCCTCCCGATCCATCAGGGAAATTGACGGCGGTTAAGTTGTCCTGACTGTCATAGGCATACCTTGCCCAGACCCCATCCGGGATCTCGGGGGTGACGGGCCCGTTTATCTGCACCAGCAGATCCCCGGTGTAGGCAAAGTCCAGGAACCGTCCTGAGACGGTATCGTCCACGCGCTCCAAGCGGTCCGCCGCATCATAGGACAGTGCCAACCGGTTCCCGACCGGGTCGTCGATCCAGAGCAGCCTGCCCGAAGCATCGAACCCGGTCCGGGTTCCATCGGCTGTTTCCCAGACATAGGTGTCTCCTTCCCTGACCACTCGTGTCCTTTCGCCGTAGACTCCATTCCAGGCAGCGTCACCAGCGGACTGGAAGAAACGGTCACGACCGGTGGCATCGGTGATCTTCAGATCAATTTCCGGCCCCATGCCGACTGCGGAGTCCAGGTGGACGGCATAGGTGTGGGTCCAGCAGTACCCCAGGGGACCAGATTCCGAGGATCGGCTGTTGTAGGTCCGATTGAAGATCAGCCCCGACTGGTGGGGGGTGGGCAGGTCTATGTCCTCGTGGACCTCCAGAACATTGCCGGACAAAATGGAAACCGTGCCCAAGAGCCCTGAACCGGACCCTGCTCCATCGGGAATCCCATAGTCCGCTGATTCCGGCACTCCTGTTACCACGACCGTGGCCTGGTCCTGGGATACCCCCCCGGGGCCGGTGGCATTGATGGTGTAGGTGGTGGTGTCCTGGGGCCGGACGGTCCGGTATCCATCGACCTCCACCGGTCCGATATCCTGGTCCAGCACAACATCCAGGGCATAGGTGGAGTTCCAATACAGCACGGAGGACTCGTCCCTGAAGATGTCCGGGGGGTCAGCCCAAAGCCGGACAGAGGGCTTTGGCCAGAAGACTTCCACTGTGGCGTTGTCCTGGGCCGTGCCCCCCTGTCCCTGGACCGTAAGCAGGTAGGTCGTGGTGGCCCTGGGCGAGACCTCGAGGGAGCCGTTCGCGCCCACTGGGCCGACGGCAGGGCTGATGGAGGCGGAGTGGGCGTGCAGGGAGGACCAGCTCAAGTGCGAAGACTCCCCGATCATGATCAAAGTGGGTGCGGCCTTTAGGCTGGCTTCCGGGGGGTGCACGACTGTGACCGTGGCATTGGCAAGAACCGTCCCGCCAAGATTGGTGGCCTGCAGGACATAGAGAGTGGTGGTCTCAGGGTGCACCGTCAGGGCACCGGAGGGATCTACCGGCCCGATCCCCTGGCCGATGCTGCATGAGACTGCGCTGGAGGAATTCCAGCTGAGGGTGGATGGCTCGCCTTTGATGATGGTGCCGGGTGAAGAGCTGAAGGTGACAACCGGGGGGTCGATGTGCTGGACGATGGAGATGCCAAGGCAGCTGCCGGGTTTGCTCTTCAGCGTCACTTCCAGGGTGTTGTCCAATGCGAGCAGCACCTCTTCTTCGAGAGTGGCCACCTGCTGGTTGAAGTCCCCGGGTCCGAAGATTTCCGTGCCGTTTAGTCTGATGGTTGCGCTGCTGACCCGCTGTTCGCCACCGGGGCCATTGACCAGGGTGACTGTGGCCCGGCCTGTTGTCGCGGCAAAGGGTCGAGCCTCGAGCAAGGGTTTTCCCTTGAAACGTGTGAAGGTTTCGGGTCCGAACACGGTTACCGGACCAGCCTGGCACGGGTATCCAAAAAGGAGAACGACTAGGCAGACAAGGAACGCAAGAAGGAAACGATGCATAGGAGTATCCTGGATTGAATGACAAAATATGTGCATATGCACTGTTGTAAATGCACGTTGAGAAATAATAATGAATGAATGATGCAGAACAATTACTGTGCCAAAACAATAAATAATCTTTCAAACCGCTATCTGTAGCGGTTATGAAATAAAATGTGAGACACGTTTCATCTGAAAAAAGGATAAAAATTGAACAATTCAGTGACGTGGCAGGAAGTGCAGGAGAGAAAAAAGGCAGGGAGAATCGAGCTTCAGGGGGTAATCACCAAGAAAGAGGCACAGCACAACTTTCTGGATTACAGTTCTGCGCCACAGATCTGTCGGTATCCACGAGTCAGAAGCCAGGGAATAGGCAGAAAAGGGTGGTGGGCCTCCAATGAGGCGGTGCGCTCAGGCGGGGGAGGGGGAGCCGGTGGTGAGGAGTGTGCACTCCCGGGGGAGTTCTAATCCGACCGGGAGATCAGTCAGAAGCGTTTCGGGGAGGGCGCAAAAACCGGTCCAGGCCGGGGGGAGGCAGTAGCAGCGTTCGTCCCAGCCCACGTGGCAGGCGTGCAGGAGCATGCCCTGGGTGCAGGAGGGGCCTTTGTACTTGCGGTCGCCGAGGATGGGGAAGCCGCGGGAGGCGAGCTGGACGCGGATCTGGTGCTTGCGGCCGGTCTTTTCCAGGCGCACGGCCAGAAGAGAGCGGTCTTTTTTCTGGTCGAGGACCGTGACCGTGCTGGCGACGGGCTTGCCCTGAGGTTGATCGGCCAGCACCCTGCCTCGCTTGCCGGGCTGGTCCAGGCAGTCGGTCAGGGTGGTCCAGTCCGGCCAGTCCGGGATCCCCATGACCCAGCACAGATAGGTCTTGGCCACCAGACCCGAGCGCCACAGCCGGTGCAGCCGGGACAGGGCCTCGAAGGTGCGGGCAACCACCAGCAGGCCCGTGGTGTCCCGGTCCAGGCGGTGGGCCGGGGTGGGGGGGAAAGGGGTTCCGGCAAACAGGGCCTTCAGGCGGGTGGCCACTGCGTCGGCCGGTCTGGTGCCCGGCTGGACCGGCAGCCCCTGGGGTCGGGTGATGGGCAGAATCCCCCGGT
>CAZUBS010000179.1:0-4974 GCA_964618595.1 uncultured Desulfohalobiaceae bacterium | reverse complement strand
GACCACCGAACGGGCGGGATCAATAGCGTTTCCCGCTGTCAGGGAGTCGAAAAGGCCCGGGGCAGGTTTGCGGCAGGTGCAGGAGCGGTCCGGGGCATGCGGGCAGAATGCTTCTCCACTCACGGTCACGCCGTGTTGCCCGAGCAAATCGTGCAGCCTGTGCTGGACTTTTGTGTAGTCGGTCTTAGAAAAATAGCCACGACCGATGCCGGACTGGTTGGTGACCAGGTAGAGGCGGCACCCTTGTGAGGTCAGGCCGTGCAGGGCTCTCCCGACACCCGGGTACAGGCGCACCTGCTCCGGGTCCGAGAGGTAGTGCTGCTCCTCGATGACGGTGCCGTCGCGGTCCAGGAAGACGTTTTCAATGGCCAGTTGCATGCCTCAGCTCTTGTGTCCGTGGTCGGGTCTTTACTTGACCATCTTGGGCTGGCAGGTCAAGGGTGGCCTTGTATCCGCCGGGGACCGGCTTGCACCGGCCATGGCCATCTGCTACGAAAATGAAACGCAGGCGTAGGGAGGTCTGATCCCGGGCCTGGAGTGGAGGGTTGCGAACTCACTATCATGCTGGAACTCCTTCTGGCGGTTGGGCTGGCCGTCTTCATCTCAGCCTTTTGCTCCGTGACCGAGTCTGTTTTGTTTTCGGTCCCATGGAGCCATATCGAGCATCTCAGGAAGTCCGGGCGCAAGTCTGGGGAAATCCTCTATCAAATGCGCAAGTGCATTGATGAGCCCATTACGGCCATCCTCACTCTGAACACCGTGGCGCACACCGCGGGTGCGGCTGTCGCAGGGGCGGCCGTGGTCAAGGTGTACGGTGAAGGCAGCCTGACCGCTTTCTCCATCCTGTTCACCCTGGTCATCCTTCTGTTCACGGAGATAGTGCCCAAGACGCTGGGCGTCCTGCACAACCGGGTGCTGGCAGTTGTTCTTGCCCGCCCGTTGGCCATTCTGGTCTTGCTGTTCAAACCCATGATCGTTCTCAGCGGCTATCTGATCAGGTTTTTGGGCAAGAAGAAGATGGGCCCGGATGCATCTGAGGAGGACGTCCACGCCCTGGTCAGCCTGAGCTGCAAGGCCGGCTTCCTCAAGCCTTACGAGGAGCTGTCCATCAAGAACATTCTCTCCCTGGACACCAAGACCGTGCGTGACATCATGACCCCGCGCACGGTGATCTTTTCCCTGCCCGCCCACCTCACGGTGACCCAGGCCCGGGAGACCAAGACAGTCTGGCCTAACAGCCGCATCCCCCTCTATGACGACGAGGACCCGGAGAACGTGATCGGCATCGTCTACCGCCGGGAGGTGCTCGAGGCCCTGGCAAACGACCTTATGGACACCAGACTTTCCGACCTGATGCGCCCGGTGCATTTTGTTCTTGAGTCCTTGACTCTGGATCGATTACTGGTCAAATTTCTTGGTTCACGCATTCACCTGGCCATCGTCCTGGACGAGTACGGCGGTCTGGCCGGGCTGGTCACACTGGAAGATGTCCTGGAGGAGATCCTGGGCAACGAGATCGTGGACGAGACAGACCAGGTGGCGGACATGCGGGAGCTGGCCCTGCGCCGGCGGCAACGACTTGTCCCCCCCCGTGAGGGTGACACGCTCCCCACGGACAGCTGAGAAGACAACCCCCAACAGCGACAAACACTGCCCGGATCACAGCGGGCCTGGAAACCACAATGACCACAAAGGCTAATCAGAAGCTGACCTATGTCCTGGCCTTCCTGCTCCTGGCCGGGGGGCTGGGCTACCTCATATACTCCGGCCTGGGGGAGAACAGCGTCTACTTCCTCAATGTCTCCGAGGCCCTGGCCATGGAACGGGAAGAGCTCCGCAAGGCCAGGCTGTTCGGCACCGTTGGGAAGGATGACCTCGCCTACCACAGCGACTCCCTGGGGGTGCGCTTCAATCTCCAGGACAAAGAGGTCGCGGGCAAGACCATGGTTGTCGATTACTCAGGCGCGGTGCCGGACACCTTCAAACCCGGGGTGGAGGTCATTGTCGAGGGCGGCATGGACCCGGGCGCAGGGCTGTTCCAAGCCAAAACCCTGATGACCAAGTGTCCCTCCAAATACGAGAAGCAGTCCAATCAGCAGGGTTGAGCACTCCGTGCCGCCCTCTTTGAAAGCCTTCCGCCATCCCGACCCCACGAGGACCTCATGCACATGACCGCCTTTTTCGCCCTGCAGCTGGCCTTTGTCCTGAGCCTGTTCATGGCCGGGCTGGCCCTTTTCAACCTGACCCAGAAGCGCAGCGACGGATTGCGCTGGCTGGAGCTGGGGCAGGGTGTGGCCACCGCACTCATGCTCCTGGCCTCACTGATCCTTCTCTACGCGCTCGTGGTGCGTGACTTTTCCTTTTCCTACGTGGCAAGCTACACAGACACCTTCCTGCCCATGTTCTACACCGTGACCGCTTTTTGGGCCGGCCAGGACGGGTCGTTGCTCTTCTGGGGCGTGCTTGTGGCCTTCAGCGGACTGGTGTGGATGGTCACGCCTTCCTACCGGCGGCTTCCCCCAGGGGTGCGTGTTGCCTTCTGGCTCTTTTTTTGCGGGGTGCAGGCGTTTTTCCTCTATATGCTGACCGGGCCGAGCAACCCCTTCATCAAGCTTTCTCCAGCGCCGATGCAGGGCAACGGCCTGAACCCCTTGCTCCAGCATCCGGGCATGATCTTCCACCCCCCGCTGCTCTTCATCGGCTATGCCGGGTTCACGGTGCCCGCCTGCATCGCGCTGGCCATGTGGTTCAGCCGCGAGCAGTCCTCCTGGCTGACACCCGGGCGCAACTGGCTCCTGGTCTCCTGGATCTTCCTGACCGCAGGAATCATCCTGGGTGCCTGGTGGTCGTACATGGAGCTCGGCTGGGGCGGCTACTGGGCCTGGGACCCGGTGGAGAACGCCTCGCTCATCCCCTGGCTGAGCTCCAGCGCCCTGCTGCACACCGCAGTGCTGGGCAGGCAGCGCAAGGCACTGGGGCGAAGCAACCTGTTCCTGATGGCCCTGACCCTGGTGCTGTGCCTTTTCGCCACCTATCTGGTGCGCAGCGGTGTAATCGATTCCCTGCACGCCTTCGGTTCGGGGGGCGTGGGTGGGCCCCTGCTGGTCGCGATGGCATTCATCCTCCTGGTCACGCTGCTGATTGCCTTCTCCGGGCACCGCATCGAGGATCGCCCCCTGAGCGGCCTGGCCAGCCGGCAGGGCATGCTTTTGGTCCTGGCCTGGCTGCTGCTGGCCATTGGCGCGGTGGTGCTGCTGGGCACCATGTGGCCGGTCATCAGCAGGCTGTGGTCCTCCTCGGATGTGGGGCTTGACGCGGGCTTTTACAACCGGGTTTGCCTGCCCATGTTCACCCTGTTCGTGATACTGCTGACCTTCTGCCCCTGGGTGGGGTGGAAGAGCGGCACAAGGCACTCGCGTATCCTGGCCGGCCTTGGTGTGCTGTTTCTCCTGTTCGGCGCCGGGCTGGCCTGGCTTGGCATCACCCGGCCCCTGCCCCTGGTGGCGGTTGCCATATCCCTGACCTGTCTGGTGTCCATAGTCCTCTTGCTGATCACCGATCCGTCGGTCAGGCGCTCCAGGAAGAGGTTCGGAGCCTATGGGGTGCATTTCGGCATGGTCCTGATCGCCCTGGGCATCGCCATATCAGGACCCTACCAGGTGACCCGGGAGGCCGTGCTGTCCAAGGGTGAGTCACTGAACATCGACGGCTACACGGTGACCTACACTGAGACCGAGGAGAGGGTAACCGAAGCCATGGCAGCGTTAGGCGTGGTCCTCGAGGTGTCCCGCGATGGAAGAAAGGTGGGCCGGCTGACCCCTGAACGCAGGGTCTACCGCCAGTTTGACCAGCCCTTTGCCGAGGTCTCGGTCATCCCCGGGCTTGGGGACGAGCTCTACGCCACGCTCCTGGGCATTACGGAAGACGGGACCATCAGTCTCAAGGTCAGGGTCAACCCGCTGGTGAACTGGATCTGGATCGGGGGCACACTGGTCTGCGTGATCGCCTTTTTGACTCTGGGGCGGAGAAAGGAGGCGCCTCTGGTTCGTTCCGGCGAGGACGCTGCCCTCCAAGGGAACGGCACTCCCTGAGCCCATGATGCTCAAGGCCAGGAAAGTATCCAAGGTCTACGACACCAAGCTGGTGTTCAAAGATGTGGATCTCTCTCTTAGGCCCGGTGAGATCTGCATTGTCATCGGCCCGAATGGAGCCGGAAAATCCACCCTGCTCAAGATCCTGTGCGGGCTCATGGCGCCCACCAGGGGCCGGGTTGTCTGTGAAGTGCCCCGGGACAAGGTCGGGTACATCGGCCACAGCACCTTTATCTACCCGCAGCTCACGGCCGTGGACAATCTGCGTTTCTGGAGCGGCATGTACGCGACAGGGCACAGCAGCCACCAGCTTCTGGGGCTGCTGCAACGGGTCGGGCTGGCCGGGGTGGCCTATGAGCTGGCCGGTACGTTTTCGCGGGGCATGGCCCAGCGCCTGAGCCTGGCCAGGGTCCTGCTGCTGGACCCCCAGCTCATTTTTCTGGACGAACCGACCACGGGCCTGGACCCGGCCTCACAGGAGCTCCTGCGCAAGGAGATCGCCGCGGCCAAACACAGGGGGAGCGCGATGGTCTGGGTCAGCCACCATGTGGAACAGGATCTGCCCGGGGCGGACAGCGTGCTTGTGCTGGACCGGCAGAGGATGGCCTACTTCGGTCCGGCAGGCAGCTACGCACAAGCAGCCGGGGCGGAGGGAGCAGAGGTGGTCTAGGACCCGCATCCTGACCGGCGAGGACATCCGGGCCATCGTCACCAACGGCCACGGATTGGCGCAGGCAGCCTTGATGGGGCTGCTGCTCATCTACGTGTTCAGCCTGGACCAAGACATCAGCCAGCCCACCGAACTCCAGAGTGCGGTAGCCATCTTCTTGCCGGCCACCAGATGTATCCTTAACCTGAACTTCAACATCCTTCACTGGATGGA
>CAZUBS010000178.1:0-4999 GCA_964618595.1 uncultured Desulfohalobiaceae bacterium | reverse complement strand
GTAGACCTCGTCCTCAGCTGTCCCGTCGACCCCGGGCGTGGGCTCCCGCGCGCTGGATTGGTCCTTTCTGGTGGTCATGCCCACATCCTGGCTTTCCGGCTACTGAACGGCTTCCGATTCCCTTCTCATCTTTCTGTAAAGGTCCATGCTGAGAAACGTATCTCCCTTCTTCAGCTATAGGTTGGCCCCGCCTGCGGCTGGATGGCAGGCGGGGCCTGCTGAGGGAGTGTGTCGGAAAGCCGGACTCAAGTTCAAGGGAAGGTGGGTCTTCACCCGTCGAAGGCCCTGATGAACGACCCTTTCCCAGCATTCTGCATCCAACCATGCCAGATGAGGACTTACGGATGGCTAACCAAACCAAGGAAATTGAAAAAAAGGAGGGATCAGAATCGGTATCCGATGCTCAGGCCGGAAAAGATGCTCGAGCTCTCGTAGGTGCCGGATAGGATGTCGTTGTCGATGTTGCGCTGTTCGTTGAAGTTCCAGGCGGTGTAAAGGTCAACGACCCACTGCCCCCGGGTGTAGCCGAGGCCTGCGGTCACGGAGTGGCTGTTCGAATCGGGAAAGGCCGGGCTCAGGGTGTGGTCGGGCACCGCGGAGATCATGTAGGCGTACCCGAGCCGCACAGCCCAGCGGTCGTTCGCTCCGTATTCCAGCCCCACCTTGAAGCGCCACACGTCGTCCCAGTCCAGCTCGGCTGTCTGATCCACAAACCCGGCCCCCGGGATCTCTTCTTCGAAGTCCAGTGTCGCCTGGTCAAAGACGGACCAGCCCAGGTACTCCACTTCAACCGCCAGGACCAGGTTGGCCTGCGGCCGCCAAGCCGCGCCAAGCGCGACCACATGGGGGAAGACCATGTCGATCTCCACGTCGGTGGAGAACTCGGTTCCTCCGAACAACGGCTGCAGGGCCGGGGCCAGGTTCTTCAGCTCGACCTCTCCGGACAGGGGGATGCTGACCCGACTGGAGTAGTTCACCCCCAAGCTGACGGCATCGCAGGGAAACACGAGCAGCCCGGCATTGACGCCGTATCCGTACCCCAGGGCCTCCAGGTCGAACCTCCCGTCCCCTGCGCCCAGCATGGACTGATCGATCATCCTCTCCTCGATCTGCCGAGCCAGCAGGGTGTAGACTCCCAGACCCACCGCTACCCTGGGATGGGGCTTCCAGGCCAGCGCGGGATTGATGCTCACCGTGCCTATCAGGCTCTCGGTGGAGGCGTACCGGGTCGGGCCGCTGTTGCTCCACTTGGTGCCTCCGATGCCGAAGGGAGAGTAGACTCCCAAGCCGAGAACCATCCCTCGCTCCATGGGCCTGGTGCATGCAAAGGCATGGGGAACGAAGAACAGGGGCGACTGCAGGTCCGCAGTGGCGCCCGCCCGGTTGTCGAACTCGGCCTCAGAGCTGATGACCGTCACCCCCTGGTAGATCTCGGCCCTGTTCAGGATGGCCAATCCAGCCGGATTGTGGGCGATGGTGGAGGGATCATCGGCCACTGCAGCAAAGGCCGCCATGCCTCCGGCCCGCGAACCCATGAACGGAGTGCCTGCCGCAGCCGTTGCCGGGTGCAGAAGATGCAGGCAGGCAGACCAGAGGCCCAGTGCAAGTAGCAGGACGAGGCGCACGATCAACCCTGCTCCAAGATCTTTTCATAGAGGGACTGAGTCCGCCGGTCCGGTTCCACGCCCAGCTGGGCGGTCAGTCGGTCCCGGCAGGACTGAAACACACCCAGGGCCTCGGCCTTGCGCCCTTGCTCCAGGCAGCTGCGCATCAGCCCCCTGCAGAAGTCCTCGCGCAACGGGTCGATCTCCAAGGCTCTCCGGCACATCTCCTCGGCCTCGGACCATTGCTGCTGCTCTTCATGCAGGGAAGTGAGGTGGTGCAAGGCCCTCAAAAGCCGGTAGCGGATACGCTCCCGCACGGAAATGGTCCAGGAGTCGCTCACCTCGGGCAAAAACGGCCCCTGCGCGAGATCAAGCGCCTTTCTGGTCAAAGAGTCCGCTTGCTCGGCACGGCCTGACTCCCAGGCCTGCTCGGCCAGTGAGAGCCGCTCCTCAATGGCCCAGGCATCGGACCAGACCCGGCTCGGGTCCAGGGAGAGCTTGCCGGCCGAAAGATTCAGGACATCCCTGGCCCCCAGGGTCTTGCGCAGCCGGTGCAGGGCCATGGTGAAGGCATTGTGGGCGTCGCTCCCGTCCAGATCGGGCCAGAACATGTCCAGCAGTTCGATTTCCGGGACATTCTGACCCCCCAGCGCAATCACGCCCTGCAATAAATGAAGAGGGCGCTTCTGCACCTTGCCCTTGAAGGTCTGCAGGGTGTCCCTGCGCAGGATGTCGAAGCGCCCCAGGGTGTAGACCCGAAGTTCCCAGGGCCACTGCTCCAGGTGCCGGGGAGGGGGATCGGGGGTGAGATCACGCCGCCGGACCAGCTCCCGGACATACCCGGTCTCGATGTCCTCCTCCAGGGCCAGGACGCAGAGCCTGGCCATGGGCTCCGGACGCCACAGGATGGTGTTCCAGTAGCCCTTTTCCCGTCCAAGCGGCAGGGCTTTGCCCAGCCTCTTGACGGCTGCCTCCCGGTCGCCCTGGCCCAAGGCAAACTCGGCATCGGCCAGCCGGCAGCCGAACTCAATGTGCCTGGTCGGGAGACGTTGGCACCAATCCAGGGCCTGACCGAGCATCCCTGCGGCTTCTTCATACTCACCCTGCACTCTCAAGGCCACTGCCCGCGTCAGATATACAGCTGCGAACTGGTGAATGGTCCCAGCCTGCAGGGCATAGTCTGCGGACTTCCTGGAAAAGTACTCTGTCCCTGGGGGGTCGTTGACGAGCAGCGCGTGCCAGGTCCGCACCAGATAGTACAACCCCACCCCCCAGGCGCCGGTGGTCTGGTATGCCGTCTCCAGACGGGCGACAATCGCAGCCGTCCGGGCCATGTCCCCGGTGCACATGGCCACGATGGCCGCATGGCAGAGCACGAAGGGTTCCAACATGCGCACGCCCGTGTCCTCGAAAATCCTCCCGGCTCGATCAAAGTGCACCCTGCTTCGCTCGAAGTCTCCGCTGGACCAGCAATAGAAAAGCGCCTGGCATTCAAAGATCGCCCGGGGCAGGGGGCTGACATGCTCCTTCTCCATCCGGGGCGCGTAGGAATCCAGATAATGGCCGGCAACGGCGAACTCTCCGCGGTTCACCTCGTACATCATCAGGGGGAGGACCACCTGCACCTTCAGGTTCAACGGCAGGTCCATGTCCAGCATAGCCCGGGCACGCTGCGCCCAAAGATTGAAGCTTAGGCGGTCCGGCTGCCTGAGGACCAATGCGTTGAGCATACTCACAACCACCTGGGACTCCATCTCCAGCGGCAGGTCCGGAGCCAAGCGAGAGACGTCGTCCAGCCTGTCTATCCAGGGATCGAGTTGATCCGCAGGCTGGATGGCGAAGGTGGTGGCGTTGATGACCCCCGACAGACTGAGGAGCACGCCCGGCAGATCCTGCTGGGCGTCGAACGTTTCCCAGGCCTTTTCGAAAAGTTCCCGTGCCTCGAGTGGGTTCATGGCCAGCAGGCAGGTCGCCTGCCAGTAGAGCAGCCAGGGCATGGACTCCCTGTCATGTCCGGGGATGCTCATGATCCATTCGAGCAACCTCTGCTGCCGGCTGTGGGCCAGCATGTCCGGGGCGCTGGTCAGGACAAGGCGCACCATGTCCTGGATGGCCCCAAGGTCGCGGTACAGGGCAAAGGCTTCCTCCCTGTGCGCACCGGATTCGAGGAGCCGGGCCGCCTGCAGCTTGACCTCGGACAGCTCTTCCGGGAGCAGGAGCCGGTCGGCCCGGGACAGGAGGAACTCCCGGAACAGCGGATGGTAGACATAGGCGATCTCTGCTCCGACCCGTTTGTCCGTGAAGTAGTGTTCCTTGTTCAGTCGCTCCAGAATCTCGAGCGCGTCTGTGCGCCCGGTCAGCTCCGCAACCCGGGTCGGGGCCATTTCCGGCAGCACGGCCGTGGTCATGAGAAACCGCTGGATGTCGGACGGGGCATTGCTGAACAGCTCGCTGCCGAAGTAGTCGAAGATCTCGCCCGGGGTATACGTGTCCAGGTGCCGGGTCTCCAGATCCTTGATCTCCGGACGTTTGAGCATCAGGATCATTCCCGCGATCCAGCCGTTGGTCTTCTGATGCAGGGTCTCCACCGTCCGCCTGGACAAAGATTTTCCGCCAAGCATGGCAGCCAGTGCGCTCGACTCCTCCCTGCGCAGCCGGATCTCCTCCCACCCCACGATGTCCAGGACACTGTTGGCCCGGGCCCGGGCCAGGGCGGGCGGTGGCTCCTGGCGGCTGAGTGCTATGAGCAGGACATGCTCCGGGGTGACCTCCAGGCACTGGCGCACCACGTCGTGCAGCAGGGAGTCGGGCACCACCTCCTGGTAGTTGTCCAGGACCATGACCAGGTCACTGCTGGATCGGGAGAACAGCTCCTCGAAAAACATCCGGGAGTAGGCGGCAATATCCTGGAAGTACTCAGGGGTCAGAGCAGGGAGGGGGCGGGGAGAGGCAAGCCCGTTGGCGCTGCAGGCCTGTGCCAGGTAGTAAAAAAAGGTGGCCACGTCCGAGTCTCCCTGGTCGAGCTGGTACCAGAGGCACCCGGGTTGCCGGGATTCGATGTAGCTGGAGACAAGTGTGGTCTTGCCCGCCCCGGCCGGGCCTAAGACCCAGAGGGCCTGCTGGCCGCGACTCTTGTCCAGCAATCGATAGAGTCGCTCTCTCTCCACCACCTTCTCGGCCTTGGGCCGGGTGATCTTGGCTCGCGGGGAACGCTGTGATGCCATCGCAGGAAGAACCGTCCGGGTGAAAGGTGGCGCAGCTGTACCGCAACAAGGATCGTTCGAACTTCTGAGAGGAGCAGCGTTGCCATGGGGTGTACAACACTCTGAACGGTTTTGGAATACTCTGCCGGCATGGTTTCTCACCACTCCACTGGAATGCCCACCCGCCGCCTG
>CAZUBS010000177.1:391-5014 GCA_964618595.1 uncultured Desulfohalobiaceae bacterium | reverse complement strand
CACCGGGGGGATGGGCTTGAGGACCGTGGTGGCCGAGATACCAAGTGCCAGAGTGGAGAGACCGTTCCCCCCGGCCAGGGCCACGGCCCTGGAGATGGAATCGATCCTGGACGGAAAGCCGTAGAAGGGGCTGTTAGCCAGCTTGAGCAGCTTGAAGGACAGGCTGGTGTCCTTGCTCACGACCTCGGCGATGTGGTTCGCCGAGCTGTGTGGGGAGTTCAGGACCTCCGAAATCTTGAAGTAGATGTCAGGGAACGAGGCCAGCTTGACCTCGTGCCGCACCAGATCCAGAGGGGTCCCCTCCTCCTTGAAGAACAGGTCCTGCAGATGGCCGGTGCGCAGCGAGGTCAGCTCTTCGATATCAGGAGGGTTCCAGCCCGCAGACATTCTGCGGGCCATCCGCTTGACCGCCAGACGAAAGATTGCGGCCATGGCCGGGTGGTCCAGGTCGGTGCAGGCGAAGAATCGGCTCAGGTATGTTTGGCTGGCTTCGAGCATCCCAGGTGCAGGTCCAGGAGACTCGTCATCCCCTTCCCTGGAAAGGACGACCTCCACCCCCTCGACCCCACGTGTCGCGAGCACATCCAGGTGACTGCTCGTCAGCACCGTGCCTCCGGGCAGCAGCAGACGACCGGAGTTGCCGTACAAATCCTCGGCCAGGACCATGCCGGCTTCAAGCCGTTCAGTCGGCAGAAAAACCACGGGTCATCCTCCCGGTCAGGACAGCACCCTCCCCCTCGGTTCGAAAACACAGCACTGCGCGCAACATAGCAGCAAAGCTCCTGCTTTGGAAAGATCAATATTTACGACCGTAATGGCGCTCCTCCCCCCTGCTCCGGGTATCTGATTGGGCGGCTTGCTGATGCTTGGCAGTGGTGGGGGATACGTTTACCCTGGAACCACAGACCACAATCGGAATAATCCGTGGAGACAGACATGCCCACTCTGCCCGCTTACCGAGAGCAACGGGAAAAAGACAGCTGCGCCATCATCGCCTTTGTGGACAAACGCGGCAAAAGCTCCCATTCCAACATCGCCAAGACCATCGAGGCCTTGAAAAAGATGGCCCACCGATCCGGCGACATCCATGGGGAAGGCGACGGATGCGGGGTCCTGACAGACATCCCAAGGGACATCTGGGCGGGAAGGCTGGAGAAACGGGGCCTCAGTCCGCATCTGGCCGAGAGCCGCGGTTTTTTCATCACCCACCTGCTCATACCAAGCCCGTACCGGTCAGAGAGTGGGAAGATCCTTTCCAGGGTCCAGCAGATCTTTGACCAGGCACAAGCTGACAGGCTCATCGAGCTTCAGGGCCGGACACGGGACCACGCCCTGGGTCCGCGGTCCCGGGCGGAGGCACCACTGTTCGTGCAGATCGCCGCCCTTCTTTCCCCTGAGGAGCATGACCGTGCAAACCAGGCCCTTTTCAGGCTGCACCTGGAGCTGGAAAGGCAGATCGCCGGCCTGCACGTCGCCTCCCTCAGCCGCGACAGCGTGGTGTACAAGCTGCGGGGCATCCCTGAGATGCCCCCCAGGGTTTACCCGGAGCTGCTGGACGAAAACGCCCGTTCGTCCATGTCCCTGGGGCATGGGCGCTACTCCACGAACACCCTTCCCACCGTGGAGCGGGCCCAGCCGTTCACCGTGCTGGGCCACAACGGCGAGATCAACACCATTGAACGCCTGCGCAGCGCCGGCAGGGTGCTGGGTGTCCAGCCGGTCCCGGGCGGGAGTGACTCCCAGGATCTGAACCGCATCATCGAGGGGCTGATCAACAGTTTCGACCTTACCCTGATGGAGGCCATGGAGATGCTCTTCCCGGCCATCCACTCGGAGACAATGGGCTACAGCCCGGAGCTGCGCAAGCTCTATGGATTCTACCGCTGGTTTTTCCCCGCCTCTGCCCAGGGACCGGCCGCGATCATTGCCAGGCACAAGGACCTGTGCATGGGCAGCGTTGACGCTCTCGGGCTCAGGCCCCTGTGGTTCGGGGAATCCAATTACGATTTCTTCCTGTCCTCTGAAAAAGGGGTGGTCGATCTGGAAAATACCGTGGGCGATCCGCGCCCCCTGGCCCCTGGCGAAAAGATCGCCATCTCCGGTGGCAAGGGACGCCAGGCAGAAGTGCTCGACTACCCACTGATCCAGCAGCGTCTTCTCTCTCTTCTCAACCACCGCAGGAGGTCCAAGGGCTGTTCTTCCTCCCTGTACACCAAGATCCCCACACCCGGGGCCGTGGCGAGGGAACGGACCGGGAGCGGGGAAGTCATCGAGCCGCACCCTGCAAAGCTCAGCCAGATTCCCTCCCTGAAGTTGACAGGGGACGCCATAACCGGTGCCTTTGGCTGGCAGGCCTCCGATCTCTCCGAACTGAAGGAAATGACTGCCTCCGGACGGGCTGTGGTTGGCTCCATGGGCCACCAAGCCCCGCTGGCCTGCATGAACCTGGAGGCCTTGCCTGTCCTGGCTGATTCCTTCAAGGAAAATGTGGCCGTGGTCACCAACCCGGCCATCGACCGCGAGCGGGAAGCGGCCCATTTTGCGACCGCCGCCACCCTCGGCTCCCGTCCAGATATCGGATGTCAGCGCGTCCCTCCCGCAGTGGCCCTGACCATCGAAAGCCCCCTGCTTTTATCCCTGAGCGACCTGGAAGATCTGGCCGGGGCAAAGACCCTGCAGGAAGTGTCCCGTTCCTGCGGCGGCTACCTGCTGGAAGAGATCCACGATTTTTTCACCTCGGGGCAGAGGGACCCTGCGCGGGTGTGCCGGCTTGAGTCCACATTCCACCCCGGCTCCGGGTTGAAGGCCCGTCTGGAGGAGCTCTGCTCCCAGGCTGTTCAGGCGGTGCGTGCAGGCGCCGTGCTCGTGACCCTGGACGACCGTCAAAGCTTTGCCCACGACCGGGCCCCGATCGACCCCGGTCTTGGACTTGCCCATCTGAACAACTGCCTGGAGAACACGGGGCTGCGGCGGGAGTGCAGCCTGGTGGTACGCTCAGCCCAGATCAGGAACCTGCACGACATCATGTTCCTGCTGGGGCTGGGTGCTGACGCGCTCAACCCCTATCTGCTCTGGAGGCTGGCACTTGCGCACCGGAGTGAAGGCCTTTGCGTTGCAAACGCTCTGAGCAACGCAGGCAACGTGCTGCGCACAGGCATTGAAAAGGTCATGTCCACCATGGGCATCCACGAGCTCTGCGGCTACGGCAGGGTCTTTGCCTCCATCGGCCTGCGCCGCGAGGTGGAGGAGGTTTTTCAGTGCGCCAACTTTTGCTCCAGCCCCACCCTGGGGACCGGCTTCGACACCCTGGAGGAGTTGGGGCGCCGGCGCTGCCGCAGGGCCGCGAGCACGGCCGATCAGTCCCTGGGCGGCGCCCCCCGGCAAAATATCCGGGTCGGCAAGATCCTGCGCAATGCAGCCCGTGGCAAGACCGGGCATGCGGAGATGACCGATGCCCTGTCCGCCCTGGAAACCGAACGGCCCCTGGCGCTCAGGCACCTGCTCGAAACGGCCCCCGCGAAGGAGAAGACGCAGCTGTCCATGTCCGAGGTGGACATCCCCATCGGCCGCCACGACATGCCCCTGGTCATCGCGGCCATGTCCTTTGGCTCACAGGGGGAGAACTCCTTCCGCACCTATGCCGAGGCCGCCCGCAAGGCGTGCCAGGCCTGCGGGAACGGCGAGGGAGGTGAAATCCCGGACACGCTGGGCAGATACCGGGACAACCGGGGGCAGCAGATCGCTTCCGGGCGTTTCGGGGTCACCATGGCCCTGCTCAACTCGGCCGATTACCTGGAGATCAAGATCGGGCAGGGAGCCAAGCCCGGTGAAGGCGGTCACCTGCCAGGGAACAAGGTTTCGCCCATGGTGGCCGAGGCCCGCCACTGCAAGCCGGGGGTGACCCTGATCTCACCCTCGAACCAGCACGACATCTACTCCATCGAGGACCTGATGCAGATCGTGACCGAGCTCAAGACAGCCAGCCCCGGTGCCCGGGTCTCGGTCAAGATACCCGTTACCAGCGGCGTGGGAACCATTGCCGTGGGCATTGCCAAGGCCGGGGCCGACATCGTGAACATCAGCGGCTTCGAGGGGGGGACCGGTGCCGCCAGGGAGCATGCCAAGAAGTTCGTGGGGCTTCCCGTGGAGATCGGTGTGAGCGAGGCGCACCGCGCCCTGGTGGAGTCCGGCCTGCGCCACAAGGTCGAGGTCTGGGCCGACGGAGGCCTTCGCAGCGGCCGTGACGCCCTGAAGATGGTCCTGCTGGGGGCCAACCGTATCGGGCTCGGCACCGCCGCCCTGATGGCCCTCGGGTGCATCAGCTGCCAGCGGTGCCACCTGGACCGCTGCCCCCGGGGCATCTCCACGCAGATCCGCACCAGGGAGGAGGCGGAGTCACGAGGCGTCAAGGGGTTTGCCCCCCGCCTGGTCGAGACAGAGGCCGAAAACCTGGCCCGGCTGCTCAGGGCCATGGGGGATGAGCTTCGCCACCAGCTGGTGCGCATGGGCCAGCAGAGCCTCCAGGATCTGGTGGGGAGGGTCGACCTGCTGCAGCAGGTCCGCATGACCGACACAGTCGACACCAGCGAGCTCCTGCGCCCCCCGACCCCCCCCAGCGACACC
>CAZUBS010000177.1:0-381 GCA_964618595.1 uncultured Desulfohalobiaceae bacterium | reverse complement strand
GGCGACACTCCTGCCCCGGAGCCGTGGCCGGGCTCTTTCCGCAGGCCTCTCAATCATCTGACCAAGCTTGTCGCCGACCTGGCCATGGAACGCTTTGGGCTCGGCCTGGACCAGGTGGAGTTTCTGGACGAAGGGGTCAGGAGCACCGACCGGGCCATGGGGACTTACCTGGCCGGGGCCATGGTCCGGGAGTACGGCCTGGGATCCGGTCACAAGGCCACCATCAGGCTGACCCGCTCCGTGCCGGGGAACGGCCTCTGCGCCTTCAATATTCCCGGCATCGAGACGCTGGTTCACGGGGGGGCTCAGGATGGTGCCGCCAAGGGGGGGGTCGGGGGCCTGCTGGCCGTGCTCAAGGAACGCAACCTCTCCGGTGAGCTT
>CAZUBS010000176.1:0-5035 GCA_964618595.1 uncultured Desulfohalobiaceae bacterium | reverse complement strand
CCGTGGAGATTTCCGAGATGACCACCTCCACGCCGTTGATGTCGTGGGTGGAGGCGGAGTCCAGAAGCGTGTTCAGCAGGGCCACCTGCTCGGCACTCAGGTCCTGCTTGACCAGGTCGGCGATGATGTTCAGGTCCATGCCCCTGTCCAGAAGCCAGGCCGCAGCCGTCAGGTCGTGGGACGTGGTGGAGGAGAAGGTGAAGCTGCCCGTGTCCTCGTAGAGCCCGAGCCCCATGATGGTGGCCTCGTCCCGGGTGACCTCGAGCTGCTGTTTCATGATCTCCTGCATGAGGATGGCCGTGGTGGACCCCCAGGGCTTGACCACGGAATGGGCTGCGGGAATGTCGTCGTCGGTGTCGGGGTGGTGGTCGTAGGTGTGCACCTGCACACTGTCCCGGTCGAGCAAGGGCTCCACGTGCTTGAGCCTGGAACGCTGGCGGGTGTCCACTGCCACCAGCGTCTCCACGGCCTCGGGATCTATGTCCTTGAAGCTGTGAAAGTTGAACAGGTAGGTGGCGCTCTGGATGAAAAAATCCTTGAGGTTTTTCTCCTGGCTCCCGGGAAAGATCAGGGCCACGTCCTGATAGAGCTTGCCTGCGGCAACCATGGCCCCAAGCGCATCGAAATCGGCATTGGAGTGACCGGTGATCACCGTGGCCGCCTTGATCTTGCTCTTTTTCTGCTTGCTCATGCCTGACAACGTTTTTGGCTGATTATCCCTTCGGGCTCAACTCCAACGAGGTGCTCGCTCACGGTAATCGATACCAAGACCGCACCCATTTTCACCCATCGTGCAAGTTCTCTTTCCCGCCTCTGATCCATCATCCTTCCTCCTTCCTCCTTCATCCTTTCATAGCCCTGGGGTGGTGCTCCTCGTGCTGTCTGATCAGCCGGCCGGACTGCACATGGGTGTAGATCTCCGTGGCGCTGATGTCGGCGTGGCCAAGCAGGATCTGCACCGTGCGCAGGTCGGCCCCGCCCTCCAGAAGGTGGGTGGCAAAGGAGTTGCGCAGGCAGTTGGTGGATATGCGACGCTCAATTCCGGCCAGGAGGGCGTAGCTCTTGACGGTCTTCCAGGCTCCCTGGCGGGTCAGGCCCCGTCCCGGGCGGTTGCAGAACATGCGGTCCTGCCTGGGGTCGAACTGTCCCCTCCAGGTGGAGAGGTACTCGTCCAGAAAGGATCTGGCCGTGTCGTGGACCGGCACCAGCCGCTCCTTGCTGCCCTTGCCGAAGACCCTGACCACACCGGCCTGACCGTCGTAATCCAGGGGCCTGAGGCTCACTGTCTCGGAGACCCGGAGCCCGGCGGCGTAAAGCAGCTCGAGCATGGTCCGGTCGCGGAAGCCGAGCTTGGTGGCGCAGTCGGGCTGCCTGAGCAGGCTCTCCATTTCAGACCGGCTGAGCACCTTGGGGAGGCTTCTGGTCAGCTTGGGGCTGTCCAGGAGCTCGGCCGGGTTGACAGACATCCACCCCTCGTCCCTGACAAAGGCGAAAAAGCCCCGCAGGGCCGACAGCTGCCGCGCCAGGGAGCGGCTCTTCAGGGCCCGCTGACGCAGGGAAAGCAGGTAGAGAAACAGGGAGTCCTCGGTGACCTGCTCCAGGGGGAAGGAACGTCGGGACAGAAAGTCGAGCAGACCTCTCAGGTCGGACTGATAAGAGAAAACGCTGTTTTCGGACAGCCCCTTGACCACCAGGAGGTGCTCCAGATAGCGGTCCACCCATGGGTGCGCGGCAGGGGAGGGGGGGGCGTCCGTGCGATGTTCCATGCCGGGGAAGGCTACCACGGGTGGGGCGGGGACCGCCAGCCCAAAAGGGCGCTCGAGTCGGACGAATCTCATTTTGACCGAGCCTCGGTGACTGGACGCTGCGGGCCTTCCTGGAGTAGCTTCAGGGCATGCATCGCCACACCGTGCAAGACACGCAGGAGATTCCCTCGGTCCGGGCCTACATAGGGCTTGGGTCGAACGTGGGCCAAAAGGAGGAGAACCTGTCCGCGGCAGTGCGGATGATTGTCAAACTCCAGGGAATCACGTACCAAAAAGCCTCAAGGATCTACCAGACAGAACCGCTGCTCGACACGGACCAGCCCTGGTTCGCCAACCAGGTCATCGAGGTCTCCTGCGACCGGTCCTGGACCCCGGAGCGCCTGCTTGAAGAACTCCAGGAAATTGAAGAGCGGCTCGGGAGAATCAGGAATGGGAGACGGTACGGTCCCAGGGTCATCGATTGCGACCTGCTGCTCTTCGGGGACGTGGAGCTTCAGAGCGAAACCCTGACCCTGCCGCACCCGGGGATCCGCTCCCGGGCCTTTGTGCTGGTTCCGCTGGCTGAAATCGCGCCCCGGGTCCGGGTGGCGCCAGGACGCAGTGCTTCTCAGGCCCTGACTGAGCTCACCTGCATCGTCAAGGGCCGCCGCATCTGGCAAAACCCACACATAACCTCAAGCAGAACTTGAAGTTTGATATTTACAATCAATACGTTGAGGACATCATGTTCAAAATACTGATCATCGTGGCTGCGGCCTTCATTCTCTACAAGCTGGTCATGAACGACAAGAAAAAAAAGGTGGAAACCAAGACCAAATCCGAGGAGAAGCTGGCTGACGCCGGGATCATGGTCAAGGACCCCATCTGCGGGACCTATGTCCCCCGGGACAACGACATCAGGATCAAGCAGGGGGACGAGGTGCACCACTTCTGCAGCTATGAATGCCGTGACGCCTACCTCAAGCAGATCGGCCAGGACCCACCGTCCTGAGTCCCCCGCGCATGCGCTTTTACCACCGCACCATCTCCCCGGAGTGGATCCGCACAGTGCAGGACCTTGGCTGCTGTGACGGTCTCTACCTCGATCAGGGGCTGAAAATCTTCCAGGATCCCGAGACCCTGCCCGAGGTTGTGGCCTCGCTGGCCGGCCTGGTGGACGGACCGGTGTTTCTCTCCCTGCAGGAAGCCGTGCAGGGCAATCTGCCCGCGGATTCCGACAAAACGGCGAAACACGTTCTGGAAATCGTCCGGTGGGCCCCCAACCTGGTGCCCCTGCTCCTTCCCGACAATCTGGGGCTAAAAGTGCTGGGTCTTCTGGAACGGCAGCAGGTCGCTGCGGCCGTATGCGGCGTAAAGTCAGTGGGGCAGGGGCTGTTGGCGGCCAAATCAAAGGCTGCCCTGATCTTTACCCAGTCCGTGGAAGCCGGTCCCATTGACCTGCCCACCCGGCTGCTCTCCGTGCTGGACAACTATGCCTTCGAGTCGGAGCTGGTGGTTGCCGGGACTCTGACCGTTCCCGATCTGGAAGAAGCCGGTCTGGTCGGCGTGGACGGAGCCGTGGTGGGGGAGGGGGTGTTGCAGGAGCTGCTGGGGTTGCCCGGGGCCTGACAGCTCCCAGGTGACCAAAGATCGCAAGGAGGCCGGACATGGAAGCAGAGGACTATGCAATTTACCAGACCTGGGACTGGATCGTCGAGAACTTCGACTATCTCATGGGCAGCGACATGTTCCTGTGGAGCATCGGCGTGACCGCCCTCATCGCCTTCATTCTGGGACGACTCTCCAAGTAATCCCGCCAACCCTACCCAGAACCTTTCCAAGCCAGACAAGGGCAGGGCGGTGTTGTTGCCCTGTTGTTGCTGCTTCTGCATTGCTGCAGGAACCTGCCGAATGGCCAGACGAACATAATTACCGCGTGGCCCGGCAGCATCAACCCTGCCCGGACAGGCAGGTCAGCCGCAGTGTGTCTGTCATGATGAGGGGCCGCTGTTCCGCCTGGGGGCCGAGAAAGTCCCGCATGGCCCTGCGTTTGTCAGGATCGGCTGGATGGTCGTAGTAGGAGAAGGCATAGTCAACCACCTCCTCGAAGTCCTCAAATCTCCACTCTGTCTGAAACACCTCCTGTGAAAGCACCGGCAACCACGAGGTGTGGACCACGCGCTCGACAGTCTCCAGCCGGTCGTCCTCATCCTCGAATACCCTGCACAGCTGCTGGATCTGGCTCTGCGGCGAGGGTTCGAGCACCAGGATCCTTCCCTGCGGTGCAAGCGAGCGTCCGGCCTGGCGCAGTGCTGTCAATGGGTCTGGATGGTGGTGCAGGGACAGGGTGAAGAGCACCACCTCGAACACGCCCCGCCCAAAGGGCAGATCCGTGCCCGAGGCGCGGACGAAATGCGCGGCCGGCACACAGCGAGCCGCAGCCCGGACCTGGCCGGGGTCAGGCTCGAGACCGATGATCAGCCGCGGCATATCCGCATACATGGCCGTGACACGCCCTGAACCGCATCCCACCTCCAGCACCCGCGCATCTTCAAACTCCGCCCGGGCCACGAGCCTGCGCCTGGTTTCTCGCTGCACATCCTGACACATGCCCGCAAGCGTACAACCACACCCGGAGAGAGGGCAACCTCCAGCCGGATCATGAAACAGAACAACCTCCATGGGGTTCTTCGTCGTTTGGTGTGGCTTTCGGATCAAATCCCTTCATTTACATAACTGACGTCGCAGACACCCCCATCCCTGTAGGGACGACAAATCTTTCGCCCTGTTTTCTTACATCAAGGGAGTGTGATGGGGATTTGGGATTCCTTCGGCAAAAAGGCCATAAGAAGCTTTTCAAAAGAGCGATTTAAGCGTTTTTTTCAACGTTCTTGAGTAAAAACCTACATCCAAGGTTAAAAAGGGCTCATACACCCTATATCCGGCGTGAAATTATGGGTTCTTCGACATTTCGTGTGGAATTTTGGATGTGATGAAAATTCGATTTCCAAAACGTAAGCCTGTTGCGTCCAAGTCCTTCAGGGCTTGACCTGGAACCCATATCTTTCTGTGCTTGAGGCCATCTGACAGCAAAGGCAATGATTCCGGCTCGGGGGCGGAATGACGGCTCAGCACCATCGTCATCCCGGACTCGCCTGTCCCGGCGTAGCTTAAGCGAAGAGGGGATCCGGGATCCATGCCTTTAGCGATCGTCCGGAGAAAGACATGGATTCCGGCTCGGGGCCGGAATAACGGTACATTGAGCACCGATCTCACATTGGCATCAGTAT
>CAZUBS010000175.1:0-5042 GCA_964618595.1 uncultured Desulfohalobiaceae bacterium | reverse complement strand
CCAGTACAGCGGGGACAACACCCGCTTCCTGGGCGAGACCTTTCCCGATCTGGACGGGATACTGGGGGTGGTGGAGGAGTTGCTGGAAGCCGAGCAGGCGGGAGACCCCATCGACAAGGTCATGCAGGACATCAGGGACCTGATCGAGGACTCGGATCTGAAATTTTTACGCGAGGAGATCCCCAGGGCCATCGAGCAGACCCTGGAAGGTGTGGAACGGATCTCCAAGATCGTAGGGTCCATGAAACAGTTTGCTCACCCAGGCACAGCCGAGATGGTCCTGGTCGATTTGAACGAAGCCATTGACAGAACCGTCACCGTGGCCCGCAACGAATGGAAGTACGTGGCGGACCTGGAAACCAACCTCGCCGAGGATCTGCCTCCGGTGCCCTGCGTCCAGGGTGAGATCAACCAGGTGCTGCTCAACCTGGTCATCAACGCGGCCCATGCCATTGCCGACGCAATCAGGACCCAGGACAACAAAAAAGGCTGGATTACCATTTCAAGCAGGCTGACGGGTGAGAGCGTGGAGATCAGTGTCAGCGACACGGGCATGGGAATCCCCGAGGATGTCCGGCCCAAGATATTCGACCCCTTCTACACCACCAAGCAGGTTGGGAAAGGCACGGGGCAGGGGCTGGCCATCGCCCACAAGGTGGTGGTGGAGAAGCACCACGGGGAAATCCTGGTGGACACGGAGGCGGGGAAGGGCACAACGTTCACGATCCGGCTCCCGCTGCAGCAGCTGGATATGTCACGGGATTAGGCAACCGGAGCGCTCCGGACCCCTGAAAAGGGCCCCGGCTCAGGACCAGGCTTTTACCGGGCACGAGCCCGGGGGCGGGGCAGTGGCCGGCGGGAGGCTGCGGGTCCTGCTCGCAAGCAACCCCGGAGGACGGTCCGGGGGGGCCCTTCCGCGCCCCACCTCCCCCAGGCAGCCCATGATGTTGCGCACCATCTGCTTGAGAAAGCCGTCGGCCCGGAAATGCCACACCGTTTCCAGGCGGGTATCGGTCATGCACGCACGCGTCAGCTCCCGGACAGTGCTTTTCACCGGGGTGCCCACGTTCTGGAAGGCGGCAAAATCGTGGAGCCCCGTCAAGTGCTCGGCGGCTTCCTGCATGGCGTCGAGATCGATTCCCGACACGGGCCAGACAAAGGGGCGGCGTTGGGGCAGCACGTAGCCGGGCTCGGTCCACAGGGTGTAGGAGTACTCCTTTGAGCGGGCGGAAAAGCGGGCGTGGAAGTCCGGGGGGGAGGTTTCGGCCGCGACAACCGCCACATCGCCGGGCAGGATGGCGTTGAGTGCCCGGCGCCAGGGGATGTGACCGCGCTCAGGGGGCGGGTCGAAGTGAGCCACCTGCCCCAGGGCGTGCACGCCGGCGTCTGTGCGCCCCGAGGCGTGCACCCGGACGGGAAGATTGCAGATTCTGGCCAGGGCGTGCTCCAGGCAGCCCTGGACGGTAGGGGCGTCGCCCTGCACCTGCCAGCCGGCAAAGCCGGTGCCCACGTAGGCCAGGGTCAGTCTGACGCGCGTCATTCCTCTTCGAACGGCAGCTG
Organism: uncultured Desulfohalobiaceae bacterium; assembly: GCA_964618595.1. Lineage (GTDB taxonomy): Bacteria > Desulfobacterota > Desulfovibrionia > Desulfovibrionales > CAZUBS01 > CAZUBS01. Next base: position 3,482 of record CAZUBS010000175.1, on the reverse strand, counting down.
CATCACGGTCAGGGACTCGGACAGCTTGGCGGCCTTTTTGGGCTGCACGTAGGAAAGGATCTGGCCGGCGGTCCGGCCCCGCATCCCGGACAGAATTTTGACGGCAATGTCCTCGTCCAGGGACTCCAGGACCTGGGCGGCCTCCCTGGCCTTCATGTTGGAGTAGACATCAACCAGGTGCTTGAGCTTCTGGTCCTTGAGAACGTCCGCCTCCTCCAGCATGGAAGCGAGATTTTTCTCCAGTGCCTCCAGCCTGGCCAGCTTGGCGTCAAGTTCCCGTTCCAGCTTGGTGAGCTCCTGGTCCCGGCGGTTGATCTCTTCCTCCTTGCGGGTCAAGCGCTCCCAGCGCTCGGAGTAGCTGCCGGATTCATCCTGTGCAGCGGCTGCCTGCTGTGCGACTGCCGGCTGCGCAGCGGCATGGGCGGTTCCCTTGCTGGAGAGTGACGCCGCCACAGCTTCTGAATCGGGCAGGTGCGGCGACTGCACCTCCAGGGTCAACCCCCAGCCAAGCAGAAGTGCGAACTTTATGCAGGCCAGGGCCATCAACGACTGCAGCAGCCTAGGTATCCCGATCCTGGTGACGAAGGGTGGCCGTTTCATCAAAGGTCTTCTGCTCCCGTGATTGTTGTTCCCGTGCAAAGTCCTGGGCCTGGGTCTGCTTGAGCTTTTCCAGGAGCTTGCGCTCTTTGGAGCACTCGATGAGCTCCGTTCTTCTGAGCGTAACCTCGCGGGCCAGCTCTTCCAGTCTGGATGTGGCTTCGGCAAGATCTTGCAAGAGACGTTCCTTGTATTCCCGATACAGCCACATTTCATCGACGGTCGGGTTTTTCAGATTGCGCAGATCCGCGTGGGTGCGGCCAAGGTCGGTTTGTAATTTTGCAACCTCCTGCTGCTGGATCTCGTAGGCCTGCTGGGCGCGGCTCATGGCCAGCCGGGCCTGGTCCTCGAGCTGCTCCCGGTACTCGAGGACCCGCTGCAGGGAAAATTGGAAGTCGCCGGCCATGGGCGCAGGCTACAGCAAATGCAGCGGGAAGAGAAGCAGGAAGCAATGGAGTAAAAAGGGGCACAGGAAACCTTGTTGCTGGTCCTTCTTTGGACTTTAGGGCATGTGCCCGGACGTGTGCTGAACAGGCAGCAGAAGAGATTGCGCGCCTGAGGGAAAGGCCCTACAAGCAGGGGCAGTTGATCTCGCCAAAAGGAGGACTTGTGACGGACAAGCGCACCATCTACCTCAAGACTGTGAGTATTCCCGAGGCCCTGGAGCAGGTTCAAACCTCCCTGGACCGTGGACAGCTGATCAGGCCCTGCATTGTTCCCACCGAGCAGGCCCTCGGGCGGGTGACCTGTGAGCCGGTCTATGCCAGGTTCTCCTCTCCCACCTTCCACAGTGCGGCCATGGACGGCATTGCGGTCAGGGCCGAGAGCACATTTGCCGCCCGTGAGGGACGGCCCGTTGAGCTGACCCTGGGGCAGGACTACGTGGAGGTCAACACCGGCGCCCCCATGCCGGAGGACATGGACGCAGTGGTCATGATCGAGCAGGTCACGGCCGTGGCAGAGGGGCGGGTGCGCATTGAACAGCCGGTCTTCCCCTGGCAGCACGTCAGAAAGATCGGCGAGGACATCGTGGCCACGGAGATGCTCCTGCCGCGCAACCACCGCGTCACGGCCTATGACATCGGGGCCCTGCTGAGCGGCGGCATCTGGGAGCTCTCTGCCTGGGAGCGGGTCAGGATCAGGTTTATTCCCACGGGCGACGAGGTGCTCGACTTCACGGCCCGGCCCTCTCCCAGACCGGGCCAGGTCGTGGAAAGCAACTCTCAGGTCATGGCGGCCATGGCCGCGGCCTGGGGATGCGATTTCACCCGCGTGCCGCCCGTGCCCGACAACCGGGACAGCCTGGAGCAGGCAGTGCGTGCGGCACTCGAGGACGGCGTTCACGTGGTGGTGATCGGGGCGGGGTCCTCGGCAGGCAGCAAGGACTTCACCAGCCGGGTCCTGACGGGGATGGGCCGGGTGCTGGTGCACGGGATCGCGGCCATGCCGGGCAAGCCCACCATCCTGGGTGAGATAGAGGGGCGCCTGGTGGTCGGGGCGCCGGGGTACCCGGTCAGCTCGGTGGTCTGCTTCGAGCATCTGGTCGAGCCTTTGGTAGCCTGGCTGCAACGGCGTCCGCCTCTTTTCCGGGACACCGTTTCAGTGCGGTTGACCCGTTCCGTGCCCTCCAAGCTGGGGCGGGAGGAGTTCGTGCGCGTGGCCGTGGGCAGGGTCGGGGGCACCTTCGTGGCCACCCCCCTGGCCCGCGGTGCAGGCATGATCACCACCATGACCAAGGCCCAGGCAGTGCTCAGGATCCCCATGAACAGCGAAGGGGAAGAGGCCGGGTCTGTGTTAGAGGCGGAGCTGCTGGTGGACCGCCCGAACCTGGAACAAACCCTGGTCGCGGTGGGCAGCCATGACAACACCCTGGACCTGATCGGCGACACCCTGATGGGGTTGTCAGACCCGGTCAGGCTTTCCTCCGCGCACGTTGGAAGCCTTGGGGGGCTCAGGGCCTTGCGGGAGGGGGCCGCCCACCTGGCCGGGGCCCACCTCTTCGACCCGGAAAGCGGGGACTTCAACTTTCCCTTCCTCAGGCAGATGCTGCCCGACGTCCCGGTGCAGGTGGTCAACCTGGCCTTTCGGCACCAGGGTCCCATCGTTCCCAAGGGCAACCCCGGGGGGATTTCCTCCAGCAGAAGCCTGGCCGACAAAGGCCTCCCCTTCGTCAACCGGCAGCCGGGCGCCGGAACCCGGATCCTGCTGGACCATCATCTTGAACTGGCCGGGGTTTCCCCAGGCGATGTGGCCGGCTACGACAGGGAGGAGTACACCCACATGGCCGTGGCCGTGAACGTCATGAGCGGGGCCGCGGACTGCGGCATGGGTATTGCCTCGGCGGCCAAGGCCCTCGACCTGGGTTTCGTGCCCCTGGCCAGGGAGCGCTACGACCTGGTCATCCCCCGCCAGCACCTGGACGACCCCAAGGTACAGGCCCTGCTGACCCTGCTCCAGGAGGAGGAGTTCAAGTCGGCAATCCGTGGCCTTGGGGGGTATGAGACCCACCTGACCGGGCGGATCATGGAGCCCGGCCAGGGGCTCGGGTGAGGAACGGCTGAACCGGAAATTCCGCGGTTTGACGCTTTCCTGCCGCAGGGACTCAGCCGAGGCCCTCTCTTGGTGCTCAGGGGTGAGAGTCGCGGGGAAAATCCGACCGACATTCAAAAACGCAGCCTGCACCAGGGACGAGCCCCAGGTCCGCGGCGGCGGAGGACCCGTTCAGGGCGAGCTCGTAGTACCCCTGGCTTCCCGGCAGCAGCCCCAACTGCCCCTGGGCGAGCCGGCCGTAGGTGGTGGCCAGGGCTACGCTGCGGTCAACCGGTTTTTCGAGTCGCAGCCATGCATACTTTCTGAGCCGTGCGGCCCAGCCGTCCGGCACGTTC
>CAZUBS010000174.1:0-5046 GCA_964618595.1 uncultured Desulfohalobiaceae bacterium | reverse complement strand
CGGCCTCTTTCCGAAACCGGTAGCTTTGGAAAAGTACCCTTGAACCGGATGAACCGGTTTTGATCGATGACAGCCTCCCCCCTGAGGCGGGGGAGCTCAATGAGAGTACGCACTCCCCGTGAACAAAGTCATGCCGGGAAAGGAAGGATCGTTTCCGCGGGCCAAGCGGAGCCTCGGACAGAACTTTCTGGTGGACCCGAACCTGATTCAGAAAGTGGTGGGGCTGCTCCATGCAGGCCCTGGCGACAAGGTCCTGGAGATCGGCCCGGGCAGAGGGGCCCTGACTCAGGTCCTGGCACAGACAGGATGCAATTTGTTCGCTTTGGACAAGGATCCCCAACTGGCCCGCCTGGTCAAGCGCCAGTGGCCGGGGACGGCCGTTGCGGTCATGGACGCCCTGGACCTGGACTGGGAGGGCATGTCGCAGAGCCCCGACTGGAAGGTCATCGGCAATCTCCCGTACAACATCGCCTCCCCTTTGATATGGGACTGCGTGAGCCGGCTGCGGGAGTTCCGTGTGCTGGTGTTCACGGTCCAGCTGGAGGTGGCCGGGAGGATCGTGGCCGCGCCGGGAGGCAGGGACTATGGTGCCCTTTCCGTCTGGGTCCAGTCCTTTGCCCGCCCCGCCCTGGCATTCAGGCTCAGCCCGCATGTTTTCAGGCCACGGCCCAAGGTCAGCTCGGGTGTGCTGGTCTTTGCCCCGGTCGCCCACCCTCCATCTCCTGCAGTGCGCGAGGGCCTGGCCCGGCTGCTTGCCCTGCTGTTCCGGCAAAGGCGCAAGCAGATCGGCACTGTTTTCAGGAGATCCGGCTGGCAGGGCTGGGAAAAGGCGCTGGAAAGATTGAAGATCGACCCGGAGCTGCGGCCGGAGCGGCTTTCTCCGCAACAGTTCATCCAACTGTCCGAGACACTGAATCCGCATTCCACCCCTTGACTTCAAAAAGCAAATCCGGGCATAGCCCTGTAGCAGAAGGGGTGGACAATGGTGTTTTTTCGCCTGTCAGGCTGGACATGGAAAGTTCTTTGCTTTATGGCTTGAGCCAGTCCGCAGGCCATGAATCGGGTCCGGGAAACCACGGCAGGTATGAACAGAGCCCGGTCGGTTTCAGAAACAGAGGGGTCATTGAATCGCTCAGGCAAATTGTGAGGGCTTGGCCCGTGGGAGGAATCCACGGGTGAAGGCCGGGTGTCACCGAAGTTTCATAACAGCAGGAGGAAGGTGTAATGACAAAGGCAGATTTGATCTCCAAGATGGCAGACAAGGCCAACCTGACCAAAGCCAATGCAGAGCGCGCCCTGAACGCCTTTTTGGAGTCGGTCGAGGAGACCCTGGTATCCGAGGGCAAGCTGACCCTGACCGGTTTCGGCACCTTTGCCGTAGAAAACCGCAAGTCCCGTAAGGGGCGCAATCCCCAGACCGGCAAAGAGATCACCATTCCGGCGAGCAAGGTTGTCAAGTTCCGTCCCGGAAAGCTGCTCAAGGATGCAGTGAAGTAAACGTGGGGGAGACCCGATGATTCCAGGTGAAACCGTTCAGAGCATGCTGCCCCAGGACCTTCCCTGGTGGCTCTCTGACCACGCAGTCTTCTTTGGCGTGCTGTATGCCGTCCTGGCCGTGATCGGCGCCGGGGTGGCGGTCGTGATTCTCAAGTCCTGGGCCCAGTCCCTGAAGAAGTAGGGCGCACCCACACGACCCAGGCATTCAATCGTTTGCACAATGGAAAAGGTCTGCCCGGTCATGGCCGGGTGGACCTTTTCTCTTGCCTTGCTTTGTTTTTGTGTATATATCTCTCTTTTTGCAGAGACAGACCCGTTGAAGGGGGTGAGGACACGTGCCAGGAGTCATCCTAGGGGATAACGACCAGTTCGACTATGCTTTGAGAAAGTTCAAGAAGCAGGTTGAGAAGTCGGGCATCCTCTCCGAGCTCAAGAAGCGCCAGCATTACGAAAAGCCAAGCATCAAGAAAAAGAAGAAGGAAGCCGCTGCGCGCAAGCGACTGCTCAAGAAAATGCGCAAGATGAGGCTTCTGTAAATGAGCCTGTTCTCCCGCCTCGAGCAGGACTTTCTTCGAGCCTACAAGTCAAAAGACGCAATCCGGGTGGCTGTCTTGCGCATGGTCAAGACAGCCATCAAAAACAAACAGATCGAGCTGGGCAGGGAGCCCGACCACGATGAGATCCTGGCTCTTCTGGCCAAAGAGGCCAAGAAGCGCCAGGAGTCCATTGATCTTTTCGCAACGGCCGGGCGCAGCGATCTCGTGGCCAAGGAGCGCCGGGAGCTGGAAATTCTCGAAGCGTATCTGCCCAAGCCCATGACCCGTGAGGAGCTGGCCCCGGTGGTCGAGGCGGCCATCGCCGAGCTGGGGGCGTCGGGGATGAAGGACATGGGACGGGTCATGCAGGCCGTCATGGCCGGGCGCAAAGCCCAGGTTGACGGCAAGATCCTCAGTGAACTGGTTCGATCACGACTCTCGGAATAGATCTCCCAAAAGTATGGAAGAACGGACCTTCCGCCTTCTTGAGTTCTTCAAGGTCCTCAGCCACCTGAGTGCTGCGGCTGTTTCGGCTCCGGGCCGGGAGGCGTGTCTCAGGATCACTCCCTTTCGGGGCTACCAGGAGCTCGTCGACTCCGGGGCATTGCTCAGCCAGGCCCTCGAGCTGCCTGAGGCCATTACCGGACCTTTGTCCTCCTTCCCTTCCCTGGACGGCCTGTTCAGGTATCTGGAGAGTGAGGAAAAGTTCCTGGACACGGACGGGCTGTGGGCCCTGGAGCAGGTGCTCGGCCAGGCCGATCTTTCCCGGAAAGCCCTGTGCGACATTCAGGGCGAACAGCTCTCCCGGCTGCAGGCCCTGGGGGAGGCATGTCCGGTGGCCGAGCGGGTCCGGGCCGGGCTCAAGCGTTGCCTGGCTCCAGACGGAAACCTGCGGGACGAGAGCTCTCCCGAGCTTTCCTCGGTGCGACAGGGGCTGCGGGACATCCAGAAGCAGTGCACCCGGAAAATCAACGACTTCCTGCAGCAAGGCCACCTCAACCCGGACCACCTCCAGGACGAGTTCCTGACCATCTCCTCGGACCGGTATGTCCTGGCCCTGAAGGCAAACTTCAAGGGCAGGGTGCAGGGGATCATCCACGACTACTCTCAGAGTGGTGAGACATGCTACTTCGAGCCGCTCTTTCTCGTCGAGCTGAACAATCGCCTGCAGGAGCTCAGGCAGGAGGAGCGGGCCGCGGAAAAGAGGGTGCTGCTCTTTTTGACCGGATTGGTCCGCCAGGAGCGCGACGCTGTGCTCGCGGCTTACCAGTGGCTGGTTCAGCTGGACGTGCTGGCTGCCAAGCTGCGCCTGGCCGCTGCCTTTGACGGCAGGCCCGTCATTTGCGAACCCGATGCAGCCGTGGATTTGAAGCAGGCGCGGCACCCCCTGCTGGCCCTGGAGGGGGTCGGCGTACGCCCCACCGACATCCAGTTCCGTCCCGATGCCAGGGCGCTGGTCATCAGCGGCGGCAACGCCGGCGGCAAGACTGTCTGCCTCAAGACACTCGGGTTGATAGCGCTGATGCACCTTTCCGGCCTGCCTGTTCCGGTTGGCCGGGAAAGCCGGTTGCCGTTTCTGAAGAAGGTATTCGTGTTTCTGGGCGACGAACAGAGCCTGGAGGACCATTTGAGCACCTTCACGGCTCAAATCGGCAACCTCCGTCGGTTCTGGCCGGATATCGACAGCGACACCCTGGTCATTCTGGACGAGTTCGGGGCCGGAACCGACCCCAGTCAGGGTGCTGCCCTGGCCCAGGCCGTGCTGGACGAGCTGCTGACCAAGAAGGCCCTGGTCGGCGCGGCCACCCATTTTCCGGCCCTCAAGGCCTATGCCATGGCCACGGAAGGGGTGCGGGCCGCATCGGTCCTGTTCGATCCCGAAACCGGGAAGCCGCTCTACAGGCTGGCCTACGACCAGGTGGGGGCCAGCAGGGCGCTCGACGTGGCCCGGGAGCACGGCCTGCCCGAGCCTGTGCTCAAACGGGCCGAGGAGTACCTGCTTTTGGATGGGGAGGACTCGGCCCGCCTGCTGGACCGGTTGAACGCCCTGGTGGTGGTCCGCGAGCGCGAGCTCGAGGCCCTGGAGCAGGAGCGCCTTCGCCTGAACAAAGAGCACGAGCGCCTCAAAGCCCGGTATGCCGCCGAAGCCAAGGCCGCGCTCGAGGAGTCCAAGGCCCTTTCCCAGCAGATCCTCAGGGAGTGGAAGGCGGGCCGCACCGGGCGCAGGACGGCACTCAAGAGGCTGGCCCGGTCCAGGTCGCAGCTCGAAGGGGCGGCAGCTCCCAGGGTTGAGGAGCAGCAGGGGCCGGGGCTGCACGAGGTTGCCAGTGGCGACTGGGTCTTTTACCCGGCCTGGAGCAAGAAGGGCGTGGTTCAGGAAAAGGACGCCAGGAAGGGCCGCCTGAAGGTGGATTTCGGTGGACTGAGCCTGTGGGTGGACCCCCGCGAGCTGCGGCTTGCCGGGCAGGAAAAAGCCGGACAGCCCGGCCCTGCACCCCGGGTCCCAGCTGCTGATGAGCTTCCGGTGCGCCTCGATCTGCGCGGGCAGCGGGCCGAGGAGGCGGCTGCCGTCCTGAACCGGTTCCTGGACAGGTCGGTCATGCAGGGGCGACGGCACCTGGAGATCATACACGGCAAGGGCACCGGTGCCCTGCGTGAGGTGGTGCAGGAGACGCTCGAGGCCTTTCCCGGGGTGGAGAGCTTCGGTTTGGCGCCTGAGGGGCAGGGCGGCGACGGAGTAACCCTCGTCACCCTCTAGGGCAGGCCTTTCAAGATTCCCGCTGGACTGCGTTGCAAGGCTGGGGCAAACCCTCACGTATTGAGATACGCTTCGGGATTGCTCCCAGCCTTGCGCCTTGCCAGCGGAAATCTTGAACGGCCTGCGAAGAAAAATGGGGAGAATTCCCCCTGGACGGTAATGCATCCTGGTGTGGCGAGTTGAAGGTGTGGCGGGGGTGGACTTTTTGCTGCAGGTAAGACGTGCTCGAACTTAGTTTTTTTTCGGCTCAATTTT
>CAZUBS010000173.1:0-5050 GCA_964618595.1 uncultured Desulfohalobiaceae bacterium | reverse complement strand
GGCCAGGACGAGGTCCACCTGTCCCAACACCTCCCGGGCCCTGGCGGAGAGGTCACCAAGGTTGCCAAGCGGTGTGGCCACGACCCACAGCGTCTGAGAGCTGGAAGACATCGATGGTGTGCTCCACATCCGGCCTGGGGCCGGCCATGACCACGGTTATCAGGTCGAAGCGGCACGACCTGTCCCACAGGCCGTGCTTGCTCAGGTAAGCACTGGCGGCACGGATCAACCGTTGCTGCTTCTGCCTGGTGACTGCGTCGCCGGGAGTGGCCAGGCTGTTCTGGGCCCTGGTCTTGACCTCGACGAACACGATCAGCTTCCCCTTGCGGCAGACGATATCCAGCTCGCCAAGCCGCGTCCGCCAGTTGCGGTCCAGAATCGTGTATCCCCGGCGTTCCAGGTAGGACCCGGCCTCGGCCTCACCGCGGCGCCCCTGTCTCAGATGCCCGGCAGCCAATACCTCAGCTCCTCGGGCTCTGTCTTGATCCGTTTGAAGGTCATCCGGTGCATGGGGCTCGGGCCGCGGCTTTTCAGCACCTGGAGATGGTCGGTGGTGCCATAGCCCTTGTGCCGGGAAAACCCATACCCCGGATAGCGTTTTTCCAGGTGGTCCATCAACCTGTCCCGGAAGGACTTGGCCAGGACGGATGCCGCTGAGATGGCCGGGACCAGGGCGTCTCCGTCCACGATTGAACGCTGGCTGATGCCAAGGTGGGGAATGGCGGCGTCTCCATCGACCAGGACGACCCCCGGCTGGGTCCGGAGTGTCCTCACTGCCCGCAGCATGGCCAGAAGCGATGCCTGGAGCACATTGACCCGGTCGATCTCAGGTGGCCAGGACACCCCGAGGGACCAGGCCGCGGCCCGGTTCTTGACCCCCGCCTCCACCCGGATGCGTTGCGCTTGGGTCAGGGCCTTGGAATCGTTGAGTCCGGGGATCTCGCAACCATGGGGGAGGACAACCGCTGCCGCGACCACTGGTCCTGCCAGACAACCCCTCCCTGCCTCGTCCACGCCGGCCACAGCACCTTTCCCGGGCTGCGGGCACAGCCTCAACTGGACCAGCTGGTGTCGGAGTCCGGGCATGCAATCAGGCCATGGTCACGCGCCGTGGTGGCTGGCTGAAGGTGAGTCTTTGGGAAGCTGCGATGTCCGCCCCCCCCGCAAGGAAGTGGTCCGTCTCCGCGCCTCCCAAATTCCAGGCCGAGGCCCTGTCAGCGATGAGCTTGTGAAACCGCTCAGGGGGCTCTCTTCCAACTCCCGACTTTGGTTCGGGCCACCGGAAGTCCCGGCTGCCCGCTACCAGGGAGTCCTGATCTTGAGCCGGGCAGCCTTGCCCTTGAGGTTCCGCAGATAGTAGATCCTGCTCTGGCGGACCTTGCCCTGGGTCACCACCTCGATCTTCTCGATGGAGGGGGAGTGCATGGGGAAGACACGCTCGACACCGATGCCATTGGAGATTTTGCGCACGGTGAAGGTGGCGTCTGTGGTTCCGCGCCTGACCTTGATGACCGTGCCCTGAAAGACCTGGATACGCTCCTTCTCCCCTTCGATGATCCTAACGTGCACCTTGATCGTATCCCCGGCCCTGAACTCGGGCAGGTCAATGCGCATGTGCTCGCGCTCGATTTGTCGCAACAGTTCCATGGCCAACTCCTTGATGTGTCGTGATCTCCCGCTGGGAGTGCTTGTCTCGTTGCCGTCACAGGGCGTCGCCCAACAGACGGTCGATTAAAATAGCAGCCGCCGACCGAACAGACAAGTGGTTGTAGCGGCCAAAGGGCCGGATCGGGGGCAGGCTCCCGTGGGCCAGCCGGGTCACCTCGTCCGCAAGCCCGGCCCCAGTGCCCAGAAGCAGCAGCACCGGGCCCGTGGCCAGCTTCTTCCTGACCTGGGAGAAGCCCATGCTCCCCCCTGTGGCGGCGCTGGTGGCAAGCACCGTGGGCGTGACCCCGCACCGCTGTTCGATCTCTTTCATGACCGCGGCCACGTCGTCCGCCACCCACATGTCCTGCAGTGCCAGGGCCCGGTCCGGGTTGGCCCGGCACCCGGGGCCGCTCCGCCAGTGAGCCATGAGCCGCTCCGCCAGCTGCTGCTGGTCCTTGAGCGGAGTGACCAGGGCCACCCCCCCCATTCCATAGGAATGGGAAACGCGTGCAATATCGTGAATGTCCAGGTTTGTCAAAGACACGGCCGTACTTTCTTCATGCCTGGTCTTGACCGGGCCGTGCACCAGGGCCGCAAAAAGGTTGCGCCCGGGCCGCACCCGGGGCACCCCGGCCAGAAAAGTCCTCTCCTCTCTGGACAGCGGGGTTTCGGCCAGAAGATCCGGCCTGCGGCAAAGGGTGGTTTGCAGGGCCTGCTGCCGTCTCCAGGCGGCAATTCTGGCGTGGTCCCCGGAACGCAGGACCTCCGGCACCTCCTTGCCCCTGAAGACCTCCGGCCTGGTGTAGTGGGGGTACTCCAGCAGTCCGCCGGCAAAGCTTTCCTCATCCGGGGAAGCGGCATGTCCCATGAACCCGGGTCGGAGCCTGGCCACAGCCTCGATCAGGCACACCGCGGCAGCCTCCCCCCCGTTGAGCACGAAGTCGCCCACCGAGACGGGCTCCAAGGGGACCAGCTCCTCCAGGCGGGCGTCAATGCCTTCATAGCGGCCGCAGATCAGGGTCACCCTTTCTTCCCCAGCCAGAGACGCCGCCTTCTCCTGGGTCAGTGGCCTGCCCCGGGGTGAAAGCAGCAGGACCCGGCCCGGCTGCTCCATGCTCTCCAGGGCCCGGACCAGGGGGGGCAGGGCCATGACCATGCCCGGGCCTCCGCCGTAGGGACGGTCGTCAACGCTGCGGTGCCTGTCCGTGGTGTACTCCCGCGGGTTGACCAGATCGAAGGACACCAGTCCCTCGTTTCTGGCCCTGCCCAGCAGGCCGCAGTCCAGTGGTCCCTGAAAGAACTCCGGGAAGATGCTCAAGATAGTGAAGTGCACGTGCTGACTCGTGGCTGCGGGCCGGGCTTGGCTAAAAGGACGACCGCAGCACTATTTCCTGTTTCGGCCTTCCCCGGATGCTGCAGACCGGGCCGCTTCCTCCAGGTAGAGCTCCACCAGGCCCGGGGGCGGCGACACCACCACCTGCTTTTTTCCCAAGTCGATCTTGTGGACAAAAGGCTCGGCCACGGGGAAAAGGATCTCCCGGTCCTGGTCGTCCCGGATCGTCCAGTACTCCTGCCCACTGTGCGCCTGCACGTCATGGATCCGGCCCAGGGTTGTGCCGTCTGTGAGCAGGACCTCGCATTCCAGGAGCTCGAACAGGTAGACCTCGTCCTCCTCCCTGGGGGGCAGGTCGCGGTACCGGACCAGAAGGTCCCGTCCGCGCAGGGACTCCGCGGCGTCCCTTCCCTGGACCCCTTCCAGCCTGAGCACCACCCGTCCCGAATGCATCCGGAACCCGGCGATCCGGAACCTGGAGACCTTCCCGGCCGTATCCCGGGCATAAATCCTGGGCAGCTCGGCAAAAAGCAAAGGGGAGCCGGCATAGGAATCAATGATCAGCTCCCCTTTCAGCCCGAAGGCTTTGGCCACACGGCCGATGGTCAGGTACTGCGGCTTGCCCATGCAGGACAAGGCGGTCGGGCTACTCGAGTATCTCGAGCACCGAACGCTTGCGGTTCTTGGTGGAGGAAGCGCTCAGGATGGTGCGCATGGCCCGGGCCGTTCGCCCCTGCTTGCCAATGACCTTACCGAGATCCTCCTTGGCCACCTTCAGCTCGATGACCGAGGTCTGCTCCCCCTCGATCTCGGTGACCACGACGGCATCTGGATTGTCCACCAAAGACTTGGCGATGTACTCGATAAGATCCTTGAGCATAGGGCACCTCCACTGGGAATCGACGTTCCGGGTCCTCAGTCGTAGAACCCGGTTCTCTTCAGCAGGGAACGAACAGTGTCGCTTGGCTTGGCTCCACGGTCAATCCACATCCTGGTCTTTTCCTTGTCCACCTTGATCTCGTTGGGCTCGACCATGGGATTGTAATGGCCGATGATATCCAGCGCCCTGCCGTCACGCCTCGTGGCGCTGTCCAGGGCCACGATCCTGTAGAAAGGACGTTTCTTCGACCCCATCCGGGTCAACCTCAGTCGCAATGCCATGTCTTGTCTACCCCCATGTTACTCGGATACAGTTACTGAAAAAGAAAATCAAAGGGCTGCCGGGCAGCTTCGCTGCCTGGAACCTCCCTGCTTACCGACGCTTCTTCTGCTTTTTGCGCTGGGCCTTTTTGCGTTTGGCCTTGAGGCGCTTTTGCGCGCTTGGGCCGGCTCCCGGAGCCTTGCCGGTCATGGGGGAATCGCTTTCCCCCCCCGGGATTCCGGGCATGCCCGGCATTTTGGGCATGGCTCCACCTGCATTCATGCCCTTTGCGCTCACTTTTTTCAACATCTTTTGCATTTGGGTGAAATTCTTCAGCAGCTGGTTGACGTCCTGGACCGTGGCCCCGCTGCCCCGTGCAATCCGCTCCTTGCGGCTGGCATTGATTATCCTGGGGCTGTGGCGCTCCTGGTGCGTCATGGAGTTGATCAGCGCCTCGATCCGGCCCAGCTCCTTCTCCGGCACCTGCACGTCCTTGAGCTTGTCCCGGACCTTTCCCATGCCCGGGATCATCTTGAGCAGGCTCTCCATGGACCCCAGCTTGCGGATGCGGCGCATCTGCTTCCGGAAGTCCTCCAGGTCGAACTCCGCCTTCTGGAACTTGCGCTCAAGCTCCATGGCCTCTTTTTCGTCCACCCCTTCCTGGGACTTCTCGATCAGGGTCAGGATGTCGCCCATGCCCAGAATGCGCGATGCCACCCGGTCCGGGTGAAAGACCTCCAGGTCGGAAAGCTTCTCCCCCACCCCGACAAACTTGATGGGGGTGTCCACGATGCTCTTGATGGACAGGGCGGCACCCCCGCGGGCATCACCCTCCATCTTGGTCAGGATCACCCCGGTCAAGCCCAGGAGCTCATTGAACCTGGCGGCCACGTTCACCGCGTCCTGACCGGTCATGGCGTCCGCCACGC
>CAZUBS010000172.1:0-5066 GCA_964618595.1 uncultured Desulfohalobiaceae bacterium | reverse complement strand
ACAGGGGACCCGGTCATGAATCTGCCCTGGACCCACGCCGGTCTCCCTGTTCTCTCCCTGCCCCTTCTTCACTCCCGGGAAGGACTTCCCATTGGGCTGCAGCTCACCGGACGCTTCATGCAGGACGCAGGGCTTCTCAGCCTGGGGCGTTTGATTGACCAGACCTGTCAGCCAGGTTGACCTTCAGCCCCGCACGCGGCGCAACCCATGCCCCCGGGTTTTGAGAACCGCCCTTCTTTTTCACTTTTCCAGACGCACTGCCATTACGGACTGTTTTACGAGGGAATAGTGTTTCTTGCACCCGGTGGTAGACAGAATCTTTTTTCAATGGCATGAGGCCATAAAAACCTCTCTCTGACTGCCTGCATGAATGGCTCGTGAAAGCTGTGGCCCGAGCCTGCAGCAACAGGAAAGGATGCATGCATTCTTCGGATATACGTGGTGCGTCTTGAGAGCATGTCCCTGGAAAGGTCCTGCGTCGGCAGGGTTGCCCACGGCCCGCTCTGCTTTCTCCCTGTCTCTCCCCTTTTGGTGCGACACCGGTCTCCATGGCCGGCATTTGTATATTTGATCATGGGCTGAAAAAGGGGCCGGGCCTCTTTTTCACAATCCACAACCAAAGGGGGGTTTTATGGATGCCATGTTTTTGATGCTGGCCGCATTTGCCGGCTACATCGTCATGTACAGGCTATACGGACGGTTTATCGGCCGCAAGATCTTCGCCCTGACCAACAAGAACATCTCCCCCTCGGTGGAGTTCGAGGACGGCATGGACTTCGTGCCCACCAAGAAGGAGGTCATCTTCGGCCACCACTTCACCTCCATCGCCGGGACCGGCCCCATCGTGGGACCGGCCATCGCGGTCATCTGGGGGTGGGTGCCGGCCATGCTCTGGATCTTCATCGGCTCGATCGTCATGGGCGCGGTGCACGACTTCGGCGCCCTGGTGGTCTCCATGCGAAACCAGGGCAAGTCGGTGTCCGAGTATGCCTCCAAGTATATCAACCCCCGCACCAAGTACTTTCTGTTTTTCGTGGTCTTCATGGACCTGTTGATCATCACGGCCATCTTCGGCCTGGTCATCGCCGTGATCTTCAACATGTTCCCGGCCGCGGTGCTGCCGGTCTGGCTGGAGGTGCCCATCGCCATCCTGCTTGGCTACATGGTCTACAAGCGGGGCAAGAACGTCACCCTGTGGTCCATATACGCAGTCATCGCCATGTACGTGACCGTGGTCATAGGCACCTACCTGCCCATCCAGATGCCCGCGGTTGCAGGGATTCCGGCCACGGGGGTCTGGACCATCCTCTTGCTGGCCTATGCCTTCATCGCCTCCACCCTGCCGGTGACCACGCTGCTCCAGCCGCGTGACTTCATCAACTCCCACCAGCTGGTCATCGCCCTGACCTTGCTGGTGCTGGGAACCTTCATCGCCGCCTTTGCCCAGGCCGACTTCCAGCTGGTGGCCCCTGCCGTGCAGGCCAACCCTGTCCAGGCCCCGCCCATGCTGCCCTTTTTGTTCATCACCATTGCCTGCGGGGCCATCTCCGGGTTCCACGCCCTGGTCTCCTCCGGCACCACCTCCAAGCAGGTGCGCCTGGAGGAGGAGTCCCTGTTCGTGGGCTACGGGGGCATGCTCACCGAGGCCTCCCTGTCCACCCTGGTCATCATTGCCGTGGCCGCGGGCATCGCCATGGGCTACACCACTGCCGAGGGTGCCTCCCTGGCCGGGCTTCAGGCCTGGACCCACCACTACTCATCCTGGGCTGCTGCTGCGGGGCTGGCTTCCAAGGTCAGCGCCTTCGTGGTCGGCGCGGCCAACATGATCGCCGCCATTGGGATTCCCAAGTCCATTGCCGTGGTCATCATGGGTGTGTTCGTGGCCTCCTTTGCCGGCACGACCATGGACACCGCCACCCGCATCGAGCGCTACGTGCTCACAGAGCTGTTCACCGGGCTCAAGGTCAACATCTTCAAGAACCGCTACTTTGCCACGGGGGTGGCCGTGGTCCTGGCCGGGACCCTGGCCTTCTGGACCGGGGCCGACGGCAAGGGCGCGCTGCAGCTCTGGCCCCTGTTCGGCGGCATCAACCAGATCCTGGCCGCCCTGGTGCTGGCCACCATCACCGTCTACCTGCGCTACGAAGGTGGGACCAAGTGGGTGATCTCGGCCATCCCGGCCGTGTTCCTGGCCGGGATGACCCTGTGGGCGCTGATCATCAACCAGAGCCGCTACCGGGCAGCCGGCCAGGTGCATCTGGAGGTGCTCAACGCCATCATCATCCTGTGCGCCATCTGGGTCATCGTGGAAGGCCTGATCAAGTTCTTCCGGGTCTCCGGGCCGGAAGCCGTGGCCCCCTCCGAGGCCTGAGCTGACCGCCAACGCGAAACGCCCCGGCCGGGCCTCCCCGGCCGGGGCACATCCCGGAGCAGGTATGCATTCGCCGAATGACAATCTGACCAGTATACGGCACAGCCTGCTGTCCACCTACAGGCGCTGGATCCTGCCGGCCGGCCTGGCTCTGGCCTGCATCTGGGCAGCACGGCAAACGGGGGTGCTGGCCGTTTCCTCCTCAGCCGTGGACGCTGTTGCCGGCCCGGCCGTGTTCATCGCCGCGATTGCTTCGGCCCTGGCCCTGCCCCTGCTGCACCGCGGGTACTTCGTGCACCGGGTCCAGGGCTTGAAGGCCGTGCCCGCCGAGGAGCTGCTCGAATTCGAACGCAACCAGCTCAGGCTGGTGCTGCTCTCCTGTTACGCCGCAGCGATCGGCTACCTCCTGGACGTCTCCATCTTTCACTTCGGGGGGGCCTTCCTGGCTGCCCTTTACGGGGCATATTTCTACTACCCCACCCGACGGAGAGTATCCCGGGAGATGGTCATCTTCAGGGCTTCCGCGAGTCACATTCAGGGACAGTCATGAAAGAGCCCACCCTGTTCTCGAAGATCTACCAGAAAGGCAGGTCCTTTTTCCAACTGCTGGACGAGGTCAACCGGCACAACGCCACCGAGAAGATCGAGTGGGAGGCGGCCGAGCTGAACAACATCTTCTCGATCCTGGTGCTCGGGGTGTTCATCGGGCTGCCCGCCCCGCCCATGCAGCTGACCCTGGAGCTGCTGCCCGACATGGAGCAGGAGCTGCTGCTCATGCTGCAGCGGGTGGAAACGGCCAACGAGCCCCTGGCAACCCTCTACTCGGTGCTGAGCGTGGACTGAGATGACAAACAGTACGGGATATGTCTTTTACACGGGAAAAGGGGGCGTGGGGAAGTCGACCTCCTCGGCCCTGTCCGCGCTGTGCCTGGCCCGGCAGGGATTTGAGGTGCTGCTGCTCTCCCTGGACCCGGCCCACAACCTGGGGGACATCTTCCAGACCCGGATCTCGGACAAGCCCTCCAGGGTGGCGGATCACCTTCTGGCGGCGGAGGTGGACCAGGACCGCTGGACCGCAGCCTATCTCAAAGGGGTGCAGGAGCAGATCGAGCGCACCTACACCTACCACAGCGCCTTCAACCTGGAGCAGCACGTGCGCATCCTGCGCCACTCCCCCGGCATCGAGGAGTACGCGCTTCTCCTGGCCTTCAACCACCACCGCACCCGCAACCCCGGGCTCGACTTCATGGTCCTGGACATGCCGCCCACGGCCCTGTCCCTGAAGTTCTTCCGGCTCCCGGCCCTGACCCTGGTCTGGCTGGACAAGCTTCTGGACCTCAGGCGGGAGATCCTGAGCAAGAAGGAGATGATCACCACCGTGCAGCTGGGGCGCAAGAGCGTGCAGACGGACAAGGTCCTGAACAAGCTCGAGGCCCAGCAGCAGTTTTACGGGGAGCTCAGGGACGTCTTCACCGACCCCGGGCGCACCTCGGTGCACCTGGTGCTCAACCCGGACAACCTGTCCCGGGCCGAGGGCCAGCGCATTGTCCAGTCCCTGCATGAGATCGACATCCCCGTTTCCGACATCCTGCACAACAAGTGCACGGACACGGACTCTCTGGCCGAGACCCGGGAGTGCTTCCTGAACAACCGGGTCCACCGCATGCCCCTGGCGGAGAAGGGCCTGGAGGGGCTGGAGCGGCTGCACTGCTACCTGGCCGACAATGCCGACCTCTTCACATTCTTGAACCGGAAAGAGACCGGGACTCCATCCAGGACCCGGGGGCAGACAAAAGATCACTCCTGACCGCTTCCTTCTGCGTTCTGGCACGGTCACTTCCTCTGTCTTCCGAAACACCATCTGCTGCAGATAGCTCACAGCGGAGCCTTGCAATGTCCCGGGCATTCGCTACCCTGCGTAGGATGGTGCGGGGCTTTCCCCCGCCCGGAAACATCTTCTGGAGGAAGCATGGAAAAGACATCTCTCGGCGCCAAGACACTGGCCGTCCCCACTCCGGCCTGGGTCATCGGCACCTACGACACGGAAGGAAAGGCCAACGGAATGGTCGCGGCCTGGGGCGGCATCGCCTGCTCCAAGCCGGTGTGCATGACCGTATCCCTCAGGCAGGCCACCCACACCTACGGCGCCATCATGGAGCGCAAGTCCTACACCATCTCCATCTGCAGCCAGGACCAGGTCGCGCTTATGGACTACTTCGGGGTGACCTCGGGCCGGGACACGGACAAGTTCGCGGACCTCGGCCTGACACCTGTACGCGGCCAGTACGTGGACGCCCCGTATGTGGGGGAGTTTCCCATGGTCATCGAGTGCAAGCTGCTGCAGACCGTGGAGCTGGGCCTGCACACCCAGTTCATCGGCGAGGTCCTGGACGTCAAGGTGGACCCGGGCTGCCTGGACGATTCGGACAACCCGGTCATGGACAAGGTCCTCCCGGTCCTGTTCGGCCCCGGCGCCAGGCAGTACTGGGGCGTGGGCCCCTTCCTGGGCAAGGCCTTTTCCATCGGGAAAAAATGAACACTTCTCTTCGGGCCGGATAGATCCAGCTCTCCGGCCCGCAACTCCTCCATCATCCTCTCTTGATTTTCTTTTCTTCTTTTCTTGACAACCCCGACCCAAAGCCATAAACGGCGATTCAAACATTGTTTCAAGCCGGAGGGAATCATGCCGGAAGCA
>CAZUBS010000171.1:0-5072 GCA_964618595.1 uncultured Desulfohalobiaceae bacterium | reverse complement strand
AGGGTGCCGGGGTGGCCTTGACCATGGGCCGAGCCGGCAAGTTCATGTCAATCGTCTCATTCGACCAGGAGGGGCTGCCCGTAGAGCACGGCGTCACCTTCCTGGCAACGGGTGGGAAAGAGGTCAAAAATTACGACTACGGCTACAAGGTTCACAAATCCGTGCTCACCCAGAGCGAGTTGGAGGAGCAGCTGGCCTCGGGCACCCTGGACACGGCCGAGCTCGGCAGCGTGGCCATGATCCAGTGCGTCGGTTCCAGGGAGGAGCCGCGCAACTACTGCAGCCGGGTGTGCTGCCCGAGCGCCCTCAAGAACATCCTCTTCCTCAAGCGCAAGCATCCCGGGCTGCCTGTCTACGTCTTCCACCGGGACATCATGACCTATGGGTTCAACGAGACCTACTACACACAGGCACGACAGCAGGGGGCCGTATTCATCCGCTACGACCGCGACCACAAGCCGGGAGTGGAATTCGAGGACGGCAAACCCGTGATCTCCGCCCTGGATCCGGTCCTCGGACGGGAGCTTGAGATCCGGCCGGACCTGCTGGTGTTGAGTAACGGCGTCGAGCCCAATGACGTCAGTGAGCTCACGGAAATGTTGAACCTTGCAGTGACCCGGGATGGGTTCCTGCAGGAAGCCGAGGTCAAATGGCGCCCGGTTGATGTCCTCAAGCAGGGGATCTACTCCTGCGGCCTGGCCCGCTCGCCGGGCAGCCTCTCGGAAACCATTGCCTCGGCAGCGGCGGCTGCGGAACGCGCCCTGCGCATCCTGAGCGAAAAACGGCTCACCTGCGGCAATGTCGTGGCCGAGGTCAGGCACTCCCTGTGCTCGCTGTGCGGGCAGTGCATCGATGTCTGCCCCTACGGTGCACGCCACCTGGACATGGACAGGGACATGATCGTCGTGGACGAGATCCTCTGTCAGGGCTGCGGTTCGTGTGCCGCTGTCTGCCCCAACAGCGCCAGCATCATGCGCGGATTCACCGACAAACAGGTCATGTCCAGCGTGGATGCGGCCCTGACTGATTTCGATATCGGACTGAAAAGAGATTCTCGAAAGCCTTCCCCCTCCTCTGCCGAACCAGGCGGGGCGACCTCCGCCGGCTCCAGAGGTAAGGGGCATGCCGGCACCGAGGGGGCGGGGGCAACAGCAACCTCCGGGCACCAGGAGAACACAGGAGGGGCGTCATGACGCAACCCGCAGCCACGGTCGAAGCGGAGGCCGGAAGCGACAACACGGCCCGGCTTCTGGAGGAAATCCAGGAAATGGTCAGCGCCTGCATGCAGTGCGGCACCTGCACCGCCTCCTGCCCCAACTCCTTCGCCATGGACCTGTCCCCCCGACAGATGTGGCGCATGCTGCTCTTCGGGATGACGGACGAGGTTTTTCAGAGCCGGACCTACTGGCTCTGCTCGAGCTGTTACACCTGCACGCTTCGCTGCCCGCGCGGGCTGCCCCTGACCCGGGCCATGGCCGCGCTCAAGCGCCTGGCCTCCATGAAGGACCTGCCGGAGCTGCGCAAAAAGGCCTCTTTCTACCGGGTCTTCACAGCCAACATCGAACGCCACGGGCGGGTGCAGGAGATGGACCTCATGATGCGCTACTTCTTTGCCATGAAGGACCCGCTTTTGCCCCTGCGCTTCACCCCCCTGGGCATCAAGCTGCTGCGCAGGGGCAAGCTGCACCCGGGCAGCTTCAGCTCTTCCGGCGGGGGGAAGCTGCAGGCCATGTTTGCAAAAGCCAAAACCCTGGAAGGAAGCTCATGAAGTACGCCTACTATCCCGGTTGCTCCCTCAGCGAAAGCGCCAGGGAGTACGACGTGGCCACGCGGAAGGTTTTGAGCGCACTGGATGTCGAGACCCTGGAGATCCCGGATTGGACCTGTTGCGGTGCAAGCGCGGTGGAGTCGATCAGCAAACTTTTGACCTACAGCCTCCCGGCCCGCAACCTCTCCCTGGCCCAGAGGGAGCTACCGGGGCTCGATGTCCTGGTGCCCTGCAGCGCCTGCTACCTCAACCTGCTCCGGGTCAACGAGGAGTCGGTCAGGGACAGGGAGCTGTCCGAGAAGATCGGCCAGGTGCTGGAGGTGGAGGGCCTGTCCTATGACGGGGGGGTCACTGTCCGGCACCTGCTGGACGTTCTGGTCAACGACGTAGGGGAAGAGGCTGTCGGGGGGGCTGTGAGCCGGAAGCTGCAGGGCCTTCGTGTTGCCCCCTACTACGGCTGCCAGATCCTGCGACCGTATTCCAGGTTCGACGACCCGGAACGGCCCGTGTCCATGGAGCCCCTGATCACCCGGACGGGAGCAGAGGTCCATACCTGGAACATGGGCGGGAAATGCTGCGGGGCCTCCCTGATGACCACCAAGAAGGAGGTGGCCATGCACTCCGTTTCCAGGATCCTGGGGGCGGCCCGGGGAGCGGATGTGATCGTGACCGTCTGCCCCATGTGCCAGATGAACCTGGAGGCCTTTCAGAAGCAGGCCATGCGGGGCATGGAGCAGCACGACCCCATTTCCGTGCTCTACCTGCCCCAGTTTCTGGGGCTGGCCATGGGCCTGCGACCCGATGACCTCCTGCTGCACAAAAACATGGTGGTCACGGACGCTTTCACCCACAAGCTCGACCACCCCGTAACCGAGGAGGCCTGAAGCAATGTCTCCGTCTCCCCCTTCAAGACAGTCGGAAGTGCTCCCCCCAGGACAGGGCCCGCCCTCGGTGACAGCTGCAGAGGGCCATCCTGCCCGTGCGCTTCCGTGTTGGTGCCCGGGCGGCACATCCGGCTGTCTTGAAAATGTAGACACCATCTGCCCGGACAAGACAGCCGTGGCAACGCAACACGGGCCACTCCCGTGTCGTTTTTTGAAATATGCTGAAATAATTGAACAATACGTCACACCTGCCTACGGCACGGTTCTTGTTATCTCATTACCGAAAGCATCGTGCCACGGAATGCTCCACCACAGGGAGGCCCAGGCCTCCGCAACCATTTGCTTCAAATAAGGAGGGAGCCATGTTCAAGGACATCGTTTGCGCCATCACCCCGTCGGAGATATGTGAGTGCGCCGCAGATACGGCCATCAACTTTTCCCAGCGCTTCGACTCCAAGCTCTACTTCGTGCACGTCTGCGGCATGGAGCAGGGCTGGGGGCATGTCCGTCACCTCGAGGCCTCCGGGGAGACCGAGCGCATCAAGCAGAACATCGTCAACTACTACGAAGACAAGCTGGGAGGCGTGAAAGACAGCTGCAGCGTGATGGTCGTCCCGGGCATGCCGCACAGCGAGATCCTGCGCATCGCTCGCAAGGTCAACTCCGACCTCATTGTCATGGGGCCGCACACCAAAGAGTATGCCGAGCGGCGCTCGAAAATGTGGGGCATGGCCGGGTCCACCCTGGAGAAGGTCAGCCAGAAGGCCCGCTGTCCGGTGATGATCGTGCCCAAGTCCACCCCCTACGGGGAGCAGACCTTCAGCAATATCATCGCGGCCACGGATTTCTCCGAACAGGCCGAGTGCGCCGTGGCCTACGCCGGCCAGATGGCCAGGCAGTACAAGGCAGAGCTGACCGTCTTCCACGTCCTGGACGCCCGAAACCTGTCCCAGGACGAGATCGAAAAGGGCATCCAGGCTGCGCTGGGCCGCATGAAGGAGGAGTTCGAACCCCGACTGGGGGGCATCGAGAAGTGCAGCTTCGAGTGCTGGGAAGGTCAGCCCTCCATGGAGATCCTCAAGCTGGGCCGGCGGAAGAAGGCCGACGTCATCCTCATGGCCCACCATACCAGGGAAAAGGATCCCGAAAAGGCCTTCCTCGGCTCCACCGTGGCCCAGGTCGCCCTCAACGCGGGGTGCCCGACCATGAGCATCAACCGCTA
The DNA here is from genome assembly GCA_964618595.1 of uncultured Desulfohalobiaceae bacterium. Lineage (GTDB taxonomy): Bacteria > Desulfobacterota > Desulfovibrionia > Desulfovibrionales > CAZUBS01 > CAZUBS01. The sequence continues at coordinate 1,198 of CAZUBS010000171.1, read as the reverse complement.
CTTCGATATGCGGTGCGGCCTCATGTACGACCAAGCCGGCGAGGTAACCGAAGCCCACGCCTAGTCACTGCAGGGAGCGGTCCAGGGGGCCGCTCCCGTGAACAGCCCTGGCAGGCATGAAACACGGGGATGCAATCATGAGTGAAGCCGCCGCAGTTGTCCGACCCAAGGAGTCCCTGTTCAAGAAAAAGGTCATGGAGCTTCTCCCCGACGGGGGCAACCTCAACCTCTGCCTGACCTGCGGGTTGTGCTCGGCCGGCTGCCCGGCCACGGGGCTGGAGGACATGGACCCGCGCAAGTTCCTGCGCATGTGCGCCCTTGGCCTGGACGAGGAGGTCGTCTCCTCGCCCTGGGTCTGGATGTGCACCATGTGCCAGCGCTGCATCTACGCCTGCCCCATGGCCATCGACATCCCGCGCCTGATCTTCGAAGCCCGCGCCTCTGTCCCCAGGGAGGAACGGCCCAAGGGCATCCGCGGCTCCTGCGACCAGGCCCTGAACACCGAAGGCAACAGCGCAATGGGGGCCCGTTCCGAGGACTTTTCGTTCGTGGTCGGGGACATCCTCGAGGAGGTCAAGGAAGACCAGCCCGGCTGGGAGGATTTGGAGGCCCCCATCGACCGCAAGGGCGCCACCTACTTTCTGAACCAGAACTCCCGCGAACCAGTGACCGAACCGGACGAAATGGTTCCCCTCTGGAAGATCCTGCACATTGTCGGGTGCGATTGGACTTACGGCACCAAGGGCTGGGCAGCCGAAAACTACTGCATGTTCCTGGCCGACGACCAGGCCTGGGAACAAGTGGTCCGCAACAAGGCAGGTGCCGTTGACGACCTTGGGTGCCGCTACTGGCTGAACACGGAGTGAGGCCACGAGATGTTCGCAGTCCGGTCAGGGCTGCAAAAGTACGACATCGAGCACACCTTCGAGATCGAGAGCATCATCAGGCTCTACGCCCGCTGGATCCGGGAGGGCAAGCTGCCCGTCAGCTCCGAGTGGAACAAGGAACGCGGGGTCACATTCACGGTCCAGGACCCCTGTCAGCTGGTGCGAAAGTCCTTTGGAGACCCGGTGGCCGACGACATGCGCTTTGTGATCAGATCCGGGGGCGGCGAGGAGAACTTTATCGAAATGCACCCGACCCGCTCCAACACCTACTGCGGCGGGGGAGGGGGCGGGTTTCTCCAATCGGGCTACAC
>CAZUBS010000170.1:0-5087 GCA_964618595.1 uncultured Desulfohalobiaceae bacterium | reverse complement strand
CGATCGGCTAGTACATCCTGTGTCTGAAGAGCCAGCCTGCCACCGCCAGGCAGACCACCCCGATCACGGCCATGGGCCACATCTGGGGCAGGAGCAGCTCGAGCGAGGCGCCCTGCAGGAACACCCCCCTGACCACGACCATGAAGTAGCGCATGGGGTTGAGCAGGGTCAGGTACTGGACCGCCTGCGGCATGTTGGCGATGGGGGTGGTGAAGCCTGACAGGATCACCGCCGGGACCAGGAACAGAAAGGCGCCCATCAGACCCTGCTGCTGGGTCACGGACAGGGAGGAGATCATCAGCCCCACCCCGATGGCCGAGAGCAGGTAGAGGAAAAGCCCCAGGTAGAGCGTGGCCAGATGCCCCACCAGGGGGACCTTGAACCAGGTCGCCGCCACCAGGATGATGACCGAGCCCTCGGCCACCCCGATGACCATCCCGGGGATGGACTTTCCCAGCAGGATCTCCACCGGGCGCATGGGGGTGACCAGGAGCTGGTCAAAGGTGCCCTGCTCGCGCTCCCTGGCCACGCTCAGGGCCGTGACCAGCAGCGTGACCACCAGGGTCAGCAGACCCACGATGCCTGGCACGATGAACCAGCGGCTCTCCAGGTTGGGGTTGAACCAGGCCCGGGTCACCAGCTGCACCTCGGGCTGTCCCATGCCCTGGCGCAGGGCCAGCTCGGCATTGAACCGCCCCACTATCTGGCGCACGTAGCCCAGGGCGATCAGGGCGGTGTTGGAGTTGCGACCGTCCAGGACGACCTGCAGCGGCGCCTGCCCCGGCTGGGCCAGCTCCCTGGTGAACTGCCGCCCGATGTGCACGGCCAGCAGGACCTCCTTGGCCTCGATCAGCTCCCTGACCTGGTCCAGGCTTCTGACCCGGGCCTCTTCCTGGAAGTTGGGCGAGCCCTGAAAACGCGCCAGGAGCTCGCGGGAGGCCTGCCCGCCGTCCTCGTCGTACACGGCATAGGGGACCCTGGTCAGGTCAAAGGTGGCGGCATAGCCGAACACCACCAGCTGGATCAGCGGGGGCACGATGATGACCACCCGGCTCTTCTTGTCCTTGAGCAGGGACAAAAATTCCTTGCGGGCCAGGGCCAAAATGCGCCTGAGCATGGCCATGGGTCACTCCAGCCTCTTGCGGGCTTTGGCGCGGCTTATGCCCAGAAAAACAGCGGCCAGCCCGATCAGGGCCAGGGCGTTGGGGATGATGATCGACCACAGGTCACCGGCCAGGAAGACGGTCTGCAGGATGGCCACGAAGTAGCGCGCCCCGATCAGGTAGGTGATGGCCTGGACCCACCCGGGCATGCTCGGGATCTCGAAGATGAAGCCCGAAAGCAGGAAGGCCGGCAGGAAGGTGGACAGGATGGCGGCCTGCCCGGCCACGAACTGGTCCTTGGAGAGAATGGAGATGAGCAGGCCCATGCCCAGGGCCACCAGCAGGAAGAGGACCGAGCAGACAAGCAGCACCCAGAAAGAGCCTCGCAGGGGCACCTCGAAGACCCAGATGGCCATGGCCACGCTCAGGGCCATGCCCCCCATGCCCAGCACGAAGTAGGGCACCAGCTTGCCGATCAGAATCTCCCGCACGCTGACCGGTGTGACCATCAGGGCCTCCATGGTGCCCCGCTCCCACTCCCTGGCCATGACCATGGCCGTGAGCAGGGCCCCGATCAGGGTCATGATCACCGCCACCAGGCCGGGGACCAGGTAGTTGCGGCTGCGCACCTCGGCGTTGAACCAGACCCGCTGCTCGAGCTCCACTGCCCCGGCCGGACTGTTCTTGACACCCCTGCCCTCCTGCCAGGCCGCGATCACCCCGTCGGCGTAGCCCATGACGATCCGGGCCGTGTTGGCGTCCACACCGTCCACCACCAGCTGCACCGGGGCGCTGCCTCCCGTGCGCAGCCTGCGGCTGAAGTCGCCCTGCAGCCGGAGGATCCCCCTGACCTCCCCCTGGAGAAGGGCCTGCCCGGCCGCGGCAAAGCTCGGGAAGCGCCGGGCTTCGAAGTAGCTGGACCCGGAAAAGGCGCTGAACAGGTCGGCGCTGTCAGGCCCTGGGTCCTCCGCCACCAGGGCCAGGGGGACGTGCTCGGCGTCCAGGGACACCCCGTAGCCGAACAAGAGCAGCAGAACGACCGGCATGACAAAGGCGATGGCCAGGCTGCTCGGGTCCCGCACCACCTGGAAGAACTCCTTGCGGATCAGCCCCCGCAGCCGCATGGCCCCGCCGCCCCGATCCCGCCTCCGGGAGCCGCTCATGCCGCCTCCTCCCCGGGCTGCTCCTCGCGCTGGATGAGGCTGATGAAGGCCTCCTCGATGCTCGGCTCGGGATGATCCTTTGATCCAGCCCTGCGCTTGATCTCCAGCGGGGTTCCCAGGGCCAGGATGCTTCCGGCGGACATGATGGCCAGCCGGTCGCAGTACTCCGCCTCCTCCATGAAGTGGGTGGTGACCATGACCGTGACCCCCTTGGAGGCCAGCACATTGATGTGGTGCCAGAACTGCCTCCTGGCCAGGGGGTCGACCCCGGAGGTGGGCTCGTCCAGGAAGAGGATGTCCGGCTCGGGCATCAGGGCGCAGGCCAGGGCCAGGCGCTGCTTGTAGCCAAGGGGCAGGTCCCCGTTGACCGCCCCCTGCTGGTCTTGAAGGTCGAAACGCTCCAGGGCCCACTGGATACGCCGGCTTCGCCTGCGGCCCGTGAGGTTGTAGGCGCTGGAAAAGAACTCCATGTTCTGGCGCACCGAAAAGGTCCGGTACAGGGAGAACTTCTGGGACATGTACCCGATCCTGGCCCTGGCCCGGGCAGCGGCATGACGCAGGTCGCGCCCGGCCACGGTGAGCCGCCCCTCGCTGGCAGGCAACAGGCCGCAGAGCATGCGGAAGGTGGTGGTCTTGCCCGCGCCGTTGGCCCCCAGAAGTCCGAAGACCTCCCCGGCGTTCACCTGGAAGGAGACCTCGCGCACGGCGTAGAAATCCCCGAAGCGCCGGGAGGCCTTTTCCACGTCGATCACCGGACCCTGCTGCTCCTCTGGTGACCCCTGTTGGCCTGAGGAATCCTCCTCTCTGGTCTGTGAGGGCTCCCCATTCCCGGCCAGCATGTCCACGTACCCGTCCTCGAAGCGCGGCTTTGCAGGGGTGACGTGCAATCCCTCCCGGGTTTGCAGCCATTCCTTTGGCCTGGGCGTTTTGCCCTCGGGCAGGACCAGCCGCACCTGCTCACCCTGGATGACCGCGTCCAATACCCCATCCTTCGCTGCCAGGTGTTCCTGCAGCTCGCGCCGGTTCAGATCCTCGGGCACGTCCACCAGGAAGACCCTGCCCTTCAGTCCGGTGACGAAGGTGTCCGGCGCCCCCGCCCCCATCACCTTCCCCTCGTGCAGCAGCACCACCTCGTGACAGCGCTCTGCCTCGTCCAGGTAGGCCGTGGACATGAGCACGGTCATGCCCTGCTCCTCGACCAGGTCGAAGACGATCGACCACAGCTCCCGCCTGGAGACCGGGTCCACCCCCACGGTGGGTTCGTCCAGGAGCAGCAGGTCCGGGGGGTGCACCAGGGTGCAGGCCAGCCCCAGCTTCTGCTTCATGCCCCCGGAGAGCCTGCCGGCCAGGCGTTCCGTAAAGTCCCCCAGCCCGGTCATGCGCATCAGCTCTGCATAGCGCTCCTGCCGGTCCGCGCGCCTGACCCCCTGCAGGTCGGCGTACAGGTCCAGGTTTTCCTGCACCGACAGGTCCTCGTACAACCCGAAACGCTGGGGCATATACCCGATGAGGGACTGGATCCTGAGGGACTCGCGGGCCGCGTCCAGCCCCAGGACCGTGACCGAACCCCGGTCCGGCGCCAGCAGGCCCGCGGCCAGGCGCATGGCCGTGGTCTTGCCCGCGCCGTCCGGGCCGACCAGCCCGGTGATGGACCCGGGACGGATGGAAAAATCAGCCCCCTGCAGGGCGTGCACGACCCTGCCCCCTGAGGTGAAGGCCTTGGCCACGTCCTGATAGACCAGGACCTGCTGCTCCTCGGACCCTTTGCCCGGGACGGGGTCTTCCCTTCCTGGCAGCGGCTCGGCCATCACGCTGCACCGGTGGAATTGCCGCTTTCCCGGCCCTGGTTAAGGGGCACGCTCACCGTGGCGGGCATGCCCAGCCTGAGCTCCCCTTGGGGGTTTTGCACGTAGACCCGGACCTGGTAGACCAGCTGGGTCCTGATCTCCTCGGTCTGTACAGACTTGGGCGTGAACTCGGCCGTGGGGGAGATGTACCCTATCCAGCCCTGGTAACGCTTGTCCGGAAAAGAGTCCGTGGTCACCCAGGCGGTCATGCCGGGCTTGAGCAGCCCCAGGTCCGGCTCGTCCACGAAGACCCGGACCCAGACCGGGTCGTTCAGGGCCAGGGTGAAGACCGGGTTTTGGGGCGAGGCCACGTCCCCCCTCTCCAGCAGGCGCTGCTGGATGGTCCCGTTGCCGGGGGCGGACAAAAAGGCGTACTCCATCTCCTGAAGCGCCAGATCCAGCTCGGAGCGTTGGGCATCCAGACCGGCCCGGGCCTCATCGATGTCCTCCTGCCGGGGCCCGGCCAGGGCCAGCTGGTAAACTTCCCGGGCGGCCGCCAGCCTGGCCTCGGCCGCCTCTGCACCACTCACGGCGTCGTCCGCTTCCTGATCCGAGACCGACCCGCTCCGTAGAAGCTCCTGAAAACGAAGCGCCCGCTTGCGGGCATTGACCGCCTGGACACGGGCTCCTTCCATCTCGGCCCTGGCCTGCTGGATCTCCTCCTGCCTGGTCCCGGCCAGGAGCCGCTCCAGGACCTTCTCCTGCGCCCTGACCCTGGCTTTGGCCCCCTCCACCTGCTGACGCAGCCGGCTGGTGTCCAGCTCGGCCAGGAGCTGCCCCGCGGTCACTGCATCGCCCTCCTCCACCAGCAGACGGTCGATCTTCTCGGTGACCAGAAAGCCCAACCCCACCTGGCGGATGTCCACGTTGCCGTAAAGAACCAGCTCCTGGGCCCTGGAATCCTCCCTGCCGAACCAGCCCATCTGCCAGGCAGTGACGAAAGCTCCGCCCAAAAGCAGAAGAACAGCAGGAAC
>CAZUBS010000169.1:0-5091 GCA_964618595.1 uncultured Desulfohalobiaceae bacterium | reverse complement strand
AAAATACCTTTTGACCATCATCCCAGCCTCCTCACACAGTTGTGATTTGTGTCCATAAAACAGGGTCGCATTCACGTTGCCCCCCCCCGCCACATTCCTCTGCATTACCATTGCACCGGCCCCCACACGGGCGACTTGGCCGTCCCCGGGCCAGTGGGAACCATTTTGGCCTCGTCCCCGTGCCGGGTGGTCAAGTAGATCTTGTACTCACCACTGCGATCCGAGGAAAAGGCCAGGAAATACCCGTCAGGCGCCCAGGAGGGATCTTCGTCGTTCCCAGGGCCAAAGGACACCTGCCGTTCCAGGCCGGTTTCCAGGTCGGACACAAAGATGCGGTGCCCTTCGGGGGTCAGCCTGGAAAAAGCCACCAGTCGACCGTCCGGCGTGATGTCGGGCGAGGTGTTGTATGTCCCCCGGTAGCTGACCCTTTTCACATCCCCGGTCTGCATGTCCAGCACGAAGACATGCGGGTTGCCCAGGCGGCTCGACACAAAGGCCATTTTGCGCCCCAGTCTGTCGAATTGGGGAGAGATGTCAATGGCCCAGTTTTCAACCAGCGTTCGATCGATCTGGTAATCGTCGTTCAGGAGATAGATATCTGGATTTCCTCCGGGGTCAAGGCTTACGGCAATACGGCCGTCCGGTGTGAACGTCGGGGCGATGAGGGTGTTTCCGGGCAAAAGCACCGTGTCGACCCGACCCTGTTCAAGGTTCCATACCCCGAGCTGGTGACGGTCGTTGTTCACGTAGGTGAAGACCAGGTAGCGCCCGTCAGAGGACCAGGACGGGCTCAGGCTGAGCCCCCCCAGCCTGGTTATCTGGCGCAGGTCCCTGCCCTGGGCCGTGACCGTCCAGATCTCCTTGGTCTCACCTTCCTTGCGCACAAAGGCGAACTCGGAAAGGAACAGCTCCCCCCGGCCGGTCAAGGTCTCCAGCAGGCTAGAGCAAAACCTGTCAGCCACCCGGGGCAGCTGCTCCTGGTCCTTTATCACGTAGCCCCGGCCAAGGATCAGCCGTTGCTGGTAGACATCATAAGCACGGAGCTCGACCTGGGCCGCGGCCCCGGCCTTTGGCTTCCAGCCGGCGGTCAGCAGCAGGTCCACCTGGCTCAGGTTGAAACGCTTGAAATCAATGTCTCCGGCGGTTGCCCCCCCGGGTTGCGGGCCGCCCAGAATGTCCTCCCCGGGCACCTGGAGGATGTAGGGCACGTACTCCAGGTTGTTCCTGATCAGGCGCCCCAGATCCTGAGCAAAAAGGGGCTGACGCCAGTCTGGGGGGCTGCCCAGGGTCAGGGGCTCTGCCAGGTAGACATTGAGCTTGGACTGGCCCGGACCGAAGATGTCGATGTGCAGGACCCGTTCCGCCCCAGCACAGGGCGCGGAAAAGAGGGTCAGCAGGAAAAGACACACAAGCACTCCCATCTGGAAAGGGGCTGCAAAAGGGGTGATTTTTTGTTTCATGTCGAGTGATTATCCGCTCTCCGGGCGGAAGGTTATGCGAAACTTGTCCACCTTCAGATATGGTGGGAGCGGCCTGACCTGCTCCGTGGACTCGATGGCCCTGAGGATGGATGAGTCAAAGTCCTCCCGGCCGGACGATTGCACGATGCGGGAGTCGAAGAGGTTGCCGTCGGGGCCCACCCTGACCTCGACCTCGGCCACCAGGTTCTCCTGGTTGATGGGCGGGAAGCGCCAGTTGGCCTTGATCTCGCTTCCCACCACCGTGCTGTAGCCCGCGGCAAGCTGCTCCTGCGTGTATTCCGAAACATCGACACCGCTTCCCGGGGATGCCGGCCGCTCCGCCTCTTCCTGCGCACTGGCCAGGGCCAGGGCCCGTGCGTCCTCTTCCGGCTGTTGTTCAGGCCTGGCCGGCTGGGGCGTGGATTTCCTGACCTCTCCCAGGGCCTCGGCCAGGATCTGCTCCGGGGTTTTCTCGGGCGCAGGCTTCGGCTTGGGAGGAGGCTTCTTTTCCGGAGCGGGCTTCGGCTTGGGCTGCTCCTTTTTGGGGCTGACCGTCTTGGCCTCGGGTTTTGGCTGCGGTTTGGGGGCCGGCTTGACCACCTCCTTTTTGACCGGCGCGGCCGCGGCCTTGGGCTGGGGGGCAGCAGCCTTGGCTGCGGGCTTTTTCGCCGGGGCCGGGGCGGCCTTGGGGAGGTTGACCAGCTTGACCTCGTACACCGGCCTTTCGAGGTCGATGCGGATATGTCTGGCTCCCATGGGGATCAGGATCCCCGCCCCGACGAGTGCGATGTGCAGGACAAGGGAGAGCAGCAGGCTGGAAAGACGCATAGAGGTGTACGCTGACGAGGCGCTGATCACTCCTCCTCAGGCTCGGCCACCACGCCGAGCCGGGAGATGCCGGCTTCCTTGGCCTCGGCCATGATTTCCACGACCAGCCCGTAGGAGGCCTCCCTGTCCGCACGCAGGTACAGGAGCTTGCCTTCGTCCTTGACCAGCCGCTTGAGCTGGCGCCCCAGGTCTTCCCGCTTGACTTCGTACTCGTCCAGGAAAATTCCTCCGTCACGCTTCACCGTCAGCATCAGGTGGTCGCTGTCCTCGGGCAGCGTCTCCACGGTCTTGGTCTGCGGCAGGTCGACATCCACGCCCTGGGTCATCAGGGGGGCCGTGACCATGAAGATGACCAGCAGCACCAGCATCACGTCCACGAAAGGAACGACGTTGATCTCCGAGACGAACCCCTTGCGTTGCACCTGGAGCGCCATCTCATCCCTCCTGAGGCTGTTCCGCGGCGCTGAGCACTGACAGCTCGCGCTGGGCCTTGTTCAAAAAGGCTCCGGCAAAGTTGACCAGCTCGGTCTCAAGGGTGCTGAGCATGCCCATGAAGGAGTTGTAGGCAATGGTGGCGGGTATGGCCACTGCCAGCCCGATGGCCGTGGCTACCAGGGCTTCGGAGAGGCCCGGGGCCACCGTGGCCAGGGCGGCCGACTTCTGCAGACCAATGGAGTGGAAGGAGTGCATGATGCCCCAGACAGTGCCGAACAGCCCGATGAATGGTGCTGCATTGGCACAGGTGGCCAGAAAGGAGAGGGAATGGGACAGCCTGCCCAGCTCGCTGCTCACGCCCTGGCGCAGCACGCGGCGGAGGTTGTCAGCTGCAATGCCCGCCTTGGATGACTGGGACAGGGGTGCGCTCTCCAGGCGTCTGAGCTCGCCCACGGCCTGCACTCCGATGGCGTAGAGCACGGAACCGGAGCGCCGCTTGAGGATCTGCATGCCGGAGGCCAGGCTCCCGGCTGACTGAAAAGCCTGAAACTCATTTCTGGAGCGACTTCTGGCCCGCAACAGGGTGAAGAGCTTGTAGAAGATCACACTCCAGCTCGCCAGGGACATAAGACCCAGCAGCAGCAGCACCATCCTGACCACGATCGTGGCTCCGGCCAGCATGGACCAGAATCCGGTTTGCGGTATGATTTCCATTCCTGGGCAACCTCGGTTTAGAAGTGTTCCGGGTATCGACGCACGGGGTGTTGTTTTGGTCTACGTTCGCTTCAGGCAGTACTGTTCAATCAGCCTCTGGACTATGGCCCGGGAGTTGTCTTCGGCCTTCTGGACCTCCTCGGCGTTCAGGCCGCATCCGAGGGCTATCCGGCGCCGCAGGTCGCTGGAGATCAGGTCTGCGGGTCCGTGGGCATCGTTGTTCACCACCAGCTTTGCACCGCAGCTGCGGGCCAGGGAGGCCACGTGCCCGTTGCTCAGGCTGTGCCCTTTGCGGGTGGTAATCTCCAGGGCCACACCCTGTGCGGCCGCGAGCTCAACTTCCACGGGCGTGATCAGCCCGGGATGGGCCAGCACGTCCACACCGGCCTCGATAGCCGCCAGATTGGTGCCCGGGGCCACCGGCTCGACCAGTGTCTCACCGTGGGCTACCACGATCTGCGCCCCCAGCCGCCTGGCCCAGGAGACCATCTCCGGGAAAAGCGGCGGCGGGATGTGGGTCAGCTCGATGCCCACGAATAAATCCAGACCCACGTACGGCGTGCACTGATCCACCAGGCGCCGCACGTTATCGAGGATCATGGGGAGGGTGCTGGCGTCGGCATGGTCGGTGAACGCCAGGGCCGAGTAGCCGGCCACCTCGGCCCTTCTGGCCAGCTCCGCCGGAATGAGCGCCCCATCGCTGAAGATGGTGTGGGTGTGCAGATCGATCATAGGCGTCTTGTGTGGCAATCGTGTGGAGGCGTTGCAATAAATCTTCCGGTCACATCTTGTACTTGCTGTCGTCCACGTCAAGGTTTTCGAGCAGTTCGTTCCACTTTTCGGCATCTTCGGAGTCGATGACCGGCTGCACCTTCTGCTCCTTGTGCTCGGCCACCTGCTCCAGAACCGACTCGCTCACGAATATGGGGGCCTCGGCCCTGAGCGCCAGAGCTATGGCGTCTGAAGGGCGGCTGTCGATGGTGAAGCTCTCCTCTCCCCTGGAGACGAAGATTTCAGCATAATAGGTCCCTTCCCTGAGCTCCACCACGGCCACCTTGTCCACTGTGACCCCCACCGTGTCCAGGGACTGGAGCATCAGGTCGTGGGTCATGGGCCGCGGGAGCTTGACCTTGTTCAGGGTCATGGAGATGGACATGGCCTCCATGGCCCCGATCCAGATGGGCAGCACGTACTCCTCGGAGGCGTCCTTGAGGATGAGCAGGGGAACCTGCGACTCCTCGTCCAGGGCCAGTCCGAACACCTGCATCTCTAACATGGTCGCCCAATCACCTCCCCCGAAACCGAGTGCTTTTTTGCTGCCGTGATCCGCGTGGATGCCATGAACCCGGACAGATCAACCGGTTCCGGGGATTCCAGGTTGACCACCCGGCCACCAGGCTCCTTGCCTCTCCATTGCGAATTCTTTCTCCCCTGCTTGGGGCTCGGCCCTTCCACGAGAACCGTGACCTCTGCACCCACCAGCCGTTCCAGGGACCGCGTGGTCAGGTCTTCCTGCAGCTGCTGCAGCTGCTGCAGCCGTTCGGCCTTGACCTCTTCGGGGACCTTGGGCTCCATCCGTGCGGCTCGGACCCCTGGACGATCGGAGTATTTGAAAGAGTAGCTGCTGTCAAAACCAACGCTGCGCACCATCTGC
>CAZUBS010000168.1:0-5120 GCA_964618595.1 uncultured Desulfohalobiaceae bacterium | reverse complement strand
CCCCAAGGGGGGGCGGGAAGGGGAGGGCGCAGAAGCCCGGGTCGCCAGAAGATCAGCGATGGACGCAAGAAGGGTCAGAAACTTTCAGTATCGGTACGATTCCCTTTTGTGTCATCGTGAAGAAGGTCTATGTTCATACCCCGGGAAGACGGGTCGCAAGTCGTTTTGACCGTGTTCATCAAGGTGGGCGCCCCTGGCGGCCTCCAGGCTGCCCGGCTTGTGGCCGGGTGTGCACAACAGGCCGCGGGAAGAAGCTCCCCGTCAAATGGCCATTGGATCAATAAACTCCTCACGATCACGCGATCCCCAGGGTTGAGAATCAGACGGCAAACCGGGTTCACCCCTCAACCGCTGCATCATCAAGTGTATCTACAAGCTTCGCCAGCCTGGATTCCAAACTGCGGAGCCTTTGCTCGCACTGTAGCAGATCATCCGCCAAACTCAAAGCCAAAAAAGTGAGCAGTTTTTCCTTGCCCACCTTGAGGCCTCGGGCATTGAGCTCCCCGAAGCGCTCCTCCAGGCAGGACATGGCCTTCTGGACCCGCTCCTCGTCCGCCTCGGTGCGGAAGAAGATGTCCAACCCCAGGACAGTGAGATTGTAGCTTGGCATCAGGTGTCGTTATTTGCCTCTTGCACTTTCTCCAGGAGGCGCTCAACCCGGTCCAGCACATCTCCCCGGGTTGACTGCTCCCGGGTCAGCATCGACCGGAGCCGGTCGTTCTCCTGCTGCAGGTGCCGGACCCGATCGATGAGTGCTTCGATTTGTGTTTCGAGCTTTTCCAGAAGTTCCATACGCACTCCGTCACCGGCCCGGCACTTTTTTCTTCGGCAGATTGCTCTGACGGGTCCTGGCCACTGCCAGGGCATCCTCGGGCACGTCCCTGGTTATTGTGGACCCTGCCCCGACCAGGGCCCTGTCCCCAATGGTCACCGGGGCGACCAGTGCTGTGTTGCTCCCGATGAAGGCCCCGGCGCCGATGTGGGTCTGGTGCTTGTTCTTCCCGTCATAGTTGCAGGTGATGGTTCCCGCCCCCACATTGGCCCCGGCCCCTATGGCGGCGTCGCCGATGTAGGAGAGGTGGTTGACCTTGACCCCGCTCTCCAGGAGGGAATTCTTGACCTCCACGAAGTTGCCGACCCGGGCCTTTTGCATGAGCGAAGCTCCCGGCCTGAGCCTGGCAAACGGGCCCACAACGCAATCCTGTCCCACTCGGGCCTGTTGCAGGTGGGAAAAGGAACATACCCTGGCTCCCTTGCCCACGTCCGTGTCCCTGATCCAGCAATGCGACTCGACCACCGCACCGCTCTCTATGTGCCCGGATCCATAGATTTCGCAGGGTCCGGTGACACTGGCACCCGGTTCGAGGTGCACCCCCGGCCCGATGCGCACGCTTTCGCCCTGCCGGATGACCACTCCCCGGGCAAGCCAGGCCGCGACCAGCTTCTTCCTGAGTCTCTCTTCGCTCTGGACAAGCTCCAGGGGACTGTTGATACCAAGAAGGGCCTGGTCCTGACCGCAGTTCACGGCCAGGACATCCTGTCCCGCAGCAACGCACAGGTCCACGAGCTCAGTGATATAGAACTCCCCCTGGGCATTGTCGCTGGAGATCTTTGCAAGCAGTGGCTCCACCGCCTCAAGGCGCAGGCAATAAATACCCGCGTTGACCTCCCTGCAGTCCGGGCCGTGGAGGGCTGTATCGAAATCCCTGGCCTCGACGATCGCCGTGACCCGGTTGTCCTGGGCGCGGACAACCCGTCCGTATGCGCCGGGCTGGTCAAGGCTCAGGCTCATGAACCCCAGGGCTGCCTCAGATGCCATGACCTGATCGGCAAAGCTCTGCAGGGCCTCGGCAGAAACCAGGGGCGCGTCCCCGTTGATGACCAGGCACCAGGACAGGTCATTTCCCTTCAGCACGGGCCAGGCACAGGACAAAGCGTGCCCCGTGCCCAGCTGCGGCTCCTGCAGGACGAACCGGTCGTTCATTTTCGGAAAGGCCGATGCGACCTGATCCGCTCCAAAACCTACCACGGTCCAGATCCGGGACCCCACCAGGGGCTCCAGCGCCCGGTAGACCAGGGAGAGCATCGGCTCGCCAAGCAGCTGCTGCAGCACCTTCGGGGCGCTCGAGTACATACGGGTCCCTTTCCCCGCTGCGAGCACAAGCGCACCGAAATCAGTACGGTTATTTGCCATGTCAGGGCCTCTTTCCTCAGCTGGGCTCACGCTTGAACACACGTGGACAACACGGCTGCACGATACCTACCCACACCATCGCTCGCAACTGTTTCCCGCCACAGGCACGATTTCCGAAAACATCCCCGTTGGAGAACAAAAAAAGAGAGCAGGCCGAATGGCCTGCTCTCTCCAAGTTCAAGGGGGCATGTACCAAGAAGCAAATAAACCGGGAGTTTGCAATTACCCCTGCTGCGAGGCTTCCCGTGTGGACAGGCGGTACAGGGCCCGGAACATCGCGGCCCTGGCCCGTGCATACTCGATGTTGTCCTTGGCCTGACGCATGCGTTGCTCGGCCAGTTCCCGGGCCTTGCGGGCGCGCTCCAGGTCGATCTCCTCGGCCTTTTCCGCGACCTCGGCCAGAACGACGACCTTCTCGGGAAGGACTTCAGCAAATCCCCCGGCAATAAAGACGTATTTCCGTCTGCCGTTCTGCTTGTAGTACAGGGAACCGATCCCCAGGGCGGACAGGAACGGAACGTGGCCCGGAAGAATGCCGAACTCGCCGTTGATGCCTGGGGCGCCAACGTACTCGACCTCTTCGCTCAGGACCATCTTGTCCGGGGTCACGACCTCGATTGTAATCATTTTTGCCATGGCGTGTCCTTGGTCCTCAGATGAATGGTCTAGCCCTTGGCGTTCTCAACGGCCTCTTCGATGCCGCCGCACATGTAGAACGCGCCTTCCGGCAGGTCGTCCCGCTTGCCGTCCAGGATCTCCCGGAACCCGCGGATGGTGTCCTCGAGCTTGACGTACTTGCCCGGACGGCCTGTGAACGCCTCGGCAACGTGGAAGGGCTGGGACAGGAAGCGCTGGATCTTGCGGGCCCGGCCCACAGTCAGCTTGTCCTCGTCTGAAAGCTCGTCCATGCCCAGAATGGCGATGATGTCCTGAAGGTCCTTGTACTTCTGCAGGATCATCTGCACGTCGCGAGCGGTCTGGTAATGCTCTGCGCCCAGCACGTTGGGGTCCAGGATGCGGGATGTGGAGTCCAGGGGGTCCACCGCGGGATAGATGCCCAGCTCGGCGATCTGGCGGGACAGAACCAGGGTCCCGTCAAGGTGCGAGAAGGTGGTTGCCGGTGCGGGGTCGGTCAGGTCGTCGGCGGGCACGTACACGGCCTGGACCGAGGTGATCGAACCCTTGTTGGTTGAGGTGATGTGCTCCTGCAGCTCACCAAGGTCCGTGCCCAGGGTGGGCTGGTACCCGACCGCGGAAGGCATGCGGCCCAGCAGGGCGGAGACCTCGGAGCCGGCCTGGGTGAACCGGAAGATGTTGTCGATGAACAGCAGCACGTCCTCGCCTTCCTCGTCGCGGAAGTACTCGGCAACGGCCAGGGCGGTCAGGGCGACCCGGGCGCGGGCTCCCGGAGGCTCGTTCATCTGCCCGTAGATAAGTGCGGCCTTGTCGATGACGCCGGCCTCGATCATTTCGTGGTAGAGGTCGTTCCCTTCGCGGGTACGCTCCCCAACCCCGGCAAAGACCGACTTCCCGCCGTGCTGCTTGGCGATATTATTGATCATCTCCATGAGGATAACCGTCTTTCCCACGCCAGCGCCGCCGAACAGGCCCATCTTGCCGCCCTTGGGGAAGGGGATGAGCAGGTCGATGACCTTGACGCCTGTTTCGAGCAGCTCCACGGCCGTGGACTGGTCCACGAACGACGGTGCATCCCTGTGGATGGGCATGCTCTTGACCGCGTCGATGGGGCCTTTCTCATCCACCGGGCGTCCGACCACGTTCATGATCCGGCCAAGGGACGCATCCCCAACCGGCACGGTGATGGGCTTGCCAGTGTCCTTGACCTCCATGCCCCGGACCAGGCCCTCGGTGGCGTCCATGGCGATGCAGCGCACGATGTTGTCGCCCAGGTGCTGAGCCACCTCGACCACCAGTTCGGGCGCGTCCACGCTGTTCTCGTTGTGGATGTCCAGCGCGTTCAGGATGTTGGGCAGGTTGCCCTCGGGAAATTCCACGTCCACGACGGCCCCGATGACCTGGGCCACTTTTCCTACGTTCTGACTCATAGCGGTATGCCCCCTTATTATCCTTTCAGCGCTTCCGCGCCGCTGACGATGTCCATAAGCTCCGTGGTAATGGCCGCCTGCCTGGCTTTATTGTACAGGAGCGTCAGCGAGGAGATCATCTCGTCGCAGTTGCTCGTGGCGTTGTCCATGGCCGTCATTCGGGCCGCGTGCTCACTGGCCGAGGTGTCGAGCAGTGCCCGGTAGACCTGGACCTTGATGAATCGCGGCAGTATCTCGGCCAGCAGCCCTTCGACAGAGGGCTCGTAGATGTACTCCAGGTTCCCGCTGGTGGACGGTTCCGCTTCCTCCACCTCGTCCGTGGACATGGGCAGGAGGTTGAGGGTCACCGGCACCTGCCTGGCCACACTCACGAACTCGCCGTAGATCAGGATGACCTCGTCCAGCGCTCCGATGAGGTAGTCGTCGATGAGCGTCGTGCCCAGCTCGTTGGCCAGGGTGAAGTCGAAGTTGTTCATCACGTCGACCTGGGCGCTTTCGATCTCAAAGCCCCGACGGCGCATGCTGTCGCGGCCTTTCTTGCCCACGCAGTAGAGCTTGACCTGCCGGCCCTTGCCCTGCTTTTCCTCGGCAACCTTGCGGGCGGCGTTGATCAGGTTGGTGTTGAAGCTGCCGCACAGCCCCTTGTCCGAAGTGACCAGGAGGATACCGGTGGTTGTGATCTCCTCCCGTTTCTCCAGCAAGGGGTGCACATCCTCTCCGGCCCGTCCGGCAAGATCCGACAGCATGCTGTAGAACTTGTCCGCGTAGGGTCGGAAACGTTCAATGCGGCTCTGGGCGTTGCGCAGCTTGGCCGAGGCCACCATGTTCATGGCCTTGGTGATCTGCTTGGTCTTTTTGAC
>CAZUBS010000167.1:0-5150 GCA_964618595.1 uncultured Desulfohalobiaceae bacterium | reverse complement strand
GGCTGGAGGCGTTGCAGGAGGAGCATACCGGGGTGGGGAAGATCGTCTACGGGACGCGGGCTCCGAGGCTGGAGCTCGAGCAGGTCCTGGCCGGGGGGGCCTGGTATCGGGGGGAGCTGCTCCAGGGAGTGCCGGACGTCTACAGCTCGGTGTCCCGTGAGGGTGTGGACGTCCTGCAGGCGCAAGGGATGGTCCGCCCCGAGGAGACCTTTGTCTACCTGCACAACCGCATCGTGCTCATGGTCCGGGCCGGCAACCCCAAGGGGCTGCACCGGGTGCAGGACCTGGCCTACGACGAGATTACAATCTCCCAGCCAAACCCCCGATTCGAGGACATTGCCGGCCACACCCTGCACATGTACCGTCAGGTTGGCGGCGAGGATCTGGTGGAGACCATCATGCCGCGCAAGGTCCGGGCGGGCACCACCCTGCTGACCGTGGTCCACCACCGCGAAACCCCGCAACGGCTGATCC
Source organism: uncultured Desulfohalobiaceae bacterium (assembly GCA_964618595.1). Lineage (GTDB taxonomy): Bacteria > Desulfobacterota > Desulfovibrionia > Desulfovibrionales > CAZUBS01 > CAZUBS01. Next base: position 4,676 of record CAZUBS010000167.1, on the reverse strand, counting down.
GCGGCCGGGTGGATGTGGGGCCGGTCTGGGCAACGGAAGTTGTGCACGCCCTGGCCCGGGGCCTCCCATTGGAGGGCATCGACCTGCCGGAGGAGATCGACCAGCGGGACAAGGTGGACTACTGGATGTGCCGGATCAGGAAAGGGAACAACCCAGAGAACGCCCGGCTGTTCCTGGCCTTCGTGAAGACCCCGCAGGCCCAGAAAATCTTCGAGCGCCACGGCTTCACCCAGGCCTTCAAGGCGTGAAAGGAAAGAGCGGATTCGCGGGCCTGCCTTTCAGACCAGGTTCCGGATCGTCTCCGGCGGCACCGAAGTGGGGGAAGCCACGGCGGCGGCTGCCCAGCCGGCACCGGTGGTCATGGCCGATTCGATGTCATTGTCCGTGAGAAGGCCGTGGATGAGGCCCGCGGCAAAGACGTCCCCGGCCCCGGTGGTGTCCACGATCCGGGCGGGCACGGCCGGGACCTCGGCTGTAAATCCTTTGCCGTAGGCCACAGCGCCGTCATCCCCCCTGGTCACCACCAGCCACTTGAGATGCGGGCCGCCAATGCGCAGGGCCGCTGCAAAGAGGTCCTGGCCGGACAGGTCGGGGAGGTCCTCGGCAGAGGCCAGCAGGACATGGGCGGGCCGGGTCCCCTGAAGATCCGGAGGCAGGGCCGCCACAACCCACCCCTGTTGCAACCGTTCCTTGAGAAGCCCTGTCATGCCGGGCACGTGGGACCTGGCGTAAAGACAGCGGGCCGGCACCTCCACCAGCCTGTCCACGGGCAAGGGTGTTTCTTCCAGGTCCTCGACCACCATGGTGCGTTCACCCTGATCGTCCAGGAGGACGAGGACACGCCTGGTCTGACCGTTGTGGCGCACCACCTGGGTCAGGTTCACTCCGTAGGATTCAAGCAACTTTAGAAGATGATCGCCGTCAGGGTCTGACCCCACAGCTGCAGCCAGGGTGACCTGGTGCCCGGCCAGGGCCAGGGCCACGGAGGTGTTGGCGCCGCCCCCGCCCAGGCGGTGCTTCGAGAAGGACGCCTTGAAGCGCCCGCCGCTGCACAGGGAGCCGCTCAGGCGGAGTGGGATGTCCTGGTTGACGTGTCCGATGACGAGGATACGGGGCATGGAAGGCCTCTGTTGGTCTCATGTTTCAGGTTTCAGGCAAAAGCACGTCAAAAGATCCCAAGCCATCCCGGACAGGGCGTCCGGGTGTGACTGCCTCATTCCCCACGGCACCACCTCCGGGCTATGCGGGTATAAGCTTCCAGGGCCTCCTCTATCTTGCTCACCTGGCAGAACTCGTCGGTCTTGTGGGCCATGGTCGACTCCCCGGGCCCCATGATGAGTGTGGGCGGGTGACCAAGGGCGGGGGTCAGGATGGATGCATCGGTGAAGTAGGGCGCTGTTGCGGGTTGCGGAGGTTTGCCCAGCAAGGCCTCCATGTCTTCATAGACCGATTGGACAAAGGGGTGGGCGTGGTCCGTGGCAATGCTTCCGGCCTGCTCCATGACCATGATCTGCACCTCCTCGCTCAGGGTCGAGCGGACCAGCCCCAGAACGTCTTCCGCCTTCTGGCCCGGAACCAGGCGGATATCCACGCCGATGTTGGCCTGGTCGGGAACGGAGTTGATGCTCATGCCCCCGGAGATGGTGCCGATGTTCAAGGTTGGTCCGCCAAGCAGGGGGTGGGAAGCAACCCCGAAGTCGAGATCCTTGAGCTGCATGACTGCAGCAGCGGCCTTGTGGATGGCATTGTCGCCCTGCTCGGGCATGGAGCCGTGGGCCGAGACGCCCCTGGTCCAGATCTCCAGCCGCAGGGCCCCCTTGTGGCCGACCATGGGGTAATTGGATGTGGGTTCGCCCACGATCAGTCCCCCGGCCGTGCCCAGAACGGATCCCAGACCGGCCAGATGCATGGCTCCCTGGCATCCGGTCTCCTCGCCCGCGGTAAAGACCAGGGTCAAGCCGGACTTGAGAACGGGAGGCCGGGACATCCTCAGGGCGGCCAGCAGCATGGCTGCGATGCCTCCCTTCATGTCCGAGGCGCCCCTGCCGTAGATCCGGTCCCCCTCGATCTCCCCCCGGAAGGGGTCGCGCTTCCAGGGCGCCGTTCCAAGGGGCACGGTGTCCAGATGCCCGCTCAAACAGAGCGGTGGGGTGTTTCCGCTTCCTTCGAGACGGGCCACCAGGGAGACCCGGTCGGTGTCGAACTGATAGTAGGCCACTGTGAAGCCTGCGTCTTCGAGCATCCGGCCGATGTACTCGGCGCAGGCGCGTTCCCTGCCGGGCGGGTTGACGGTGTTCATGGCAATCAGCTTTCTGGCCATGGCCACGGGGCTGCGTGTCGCTTTCATGGGTGTCCGTTGGAAAAAGCGTTCATTTTTCAGTGCGGGGTTTCGGAGCAGTTCCGCTCAAGCGCGTCTGCTCCCTCTCCAGGGCGATTGGGATGAAGGTCATGAGTACCTCGCCGCTGCCAGAGGAACCGTCCCAGTCAAGGTGCAAGAACACGTCGGGCCAGCGCCAGGCATAGCTCTTGGCAATGCCGTCGAACCTGTCGGGGTCACCATGACGGGTCTTCAGGGTCTCAAGCACGCGATTGAAAAGGACCAGACCGCGAAAGCGCAGGACCGCGGCGTAAAAACGGTCATCGTGGAAGCCGTAGAGGACCTCTTCCATGTCCGCTCCACCAAGGGTGTAGCGTTCCCCGGGCCGGTGGAAGAACAAGGTCTGCCCGTCGCTTGACGCAATGGACAGGTTGCGCACCGAGGCGATGGGCTGCCCCCATCCTATGTTGTTGAACCCCTGCGGCGCAGGGCTGTCAGCCGCTGCGGCGGGGGAGGGCATGCCAAGGAAGGACAGGAAAAGGATGCAGAAAGATGCGAAACAGCGCAGAGTCATGGGCCTGCCTTTTGGGGAACGTTCTTTTGTCTTCCAGGGGAGGGTAATCATTTCATCGGGCAAAGAAAAGGCTCCTCCCAAAGGCGGGGCGGTAGCCTACCGCCCCTGCCAGAATAAGATTTTTGACGATACGTTGATCTGTAGGGGCAGGCCCCTGTGCCTGCCCTCTTTTCATGGTAGCGGGATTGGGACGAAGAAGGGCAGGCACAGGGGCCTGCCCCTACAACTGTGAAAACAGGAGGCGGGTGCCGGGATAGGACTGATGGGATAGGACTGATAGGACCGATCAGACGGATAGGACTGATGGGGCAGCATCCGCCAATGAAATAAGGCGGGGCATGCTGTGTCTCATGCTTCCACCTTCCCTCCTTCGCACAAGGCTACGGAGGACAGGTCAGCGGGGATTTTTCAGCGACCTGTCCCAACACGATCTTCTCGTAGGGGATGAGCTTGTCGAGCAGACCCTGGGTCAGCATCCACTGCTGCATGCGCCAGACTTCCTGCTCTGTGGGTGCTCTGGGTTTTGCGTATTGGTAGACGGGAAACGTGGGCACCATTTCCTCGGGAATGCGGATGCTGGTGGTCATCAAACCCCTGTATGCCTCCGGCTCATCGTTGATGCGCCTGACCGCCTCGCCGTAGGCATGCAGAAAACGCTTTGCCGCCTCCTGCATGGGCCGGCTCAGGCTGATCACGGTCAGCGGCGTGTCCAGGGGCTCGTCGGTTGCCAGGACACTCCCGCCCCTGTCCTCGGCCAGCGAGAGCAGGGGTTCGGGCAGCACGGCCGCGTCCAGCTGGCCCTGGAGCAGCATCTGCAGCCTGATGGGGATCTTTCTGACCTCCATCCGGTCCAGGTCGAGCTCCCGGATGCCTTCCTGCTCCTGCATCCGGTCCAGGAGGTACTCGATGACCGTGGACTCGGAAATCCCTATGCTCATTCCTGTTTCAGGACGCCTGTCAGGCGCAGTGACCAGCCCGAACATGCGCTGCCCCGGGGTGGTGGCGTAGGCCACGGTGGCGATGCGCATGTCCACCCCACCCTGGATCATGAGCAGGGAGATGAGCATGTCCCCGAAGTAGCCGTCCAGCTCACCGCTCTGCATGGCCACGTCCCGCTCGTGGGCACTGGCAAAGTTGACCAGCTCCACATCCAGCCCCTGCTCCTGAAAGAGCCCTTCGTGCACGGCCACCTGCAGGGGCAGGGTGTCCAGCACCGGCAGCACACCCATGCGCAGGCTGACCACCGGCTGGTCGTCCGGGGAGCAGCCGGTGAGGGCCAGGGTTGCCAAAAGGGTGAAGGTGAACAGCTTCTGCAGCATGGAGGAGTCCTTTGTGTTTGCCTGTTGGATTTTCCTTCTACACATCCTTCTCCACTTCGCGGGAGAAGTCGTTGATCCAGTGGATGGCGTCGGCCCGGCTTTGCAGCTCGGTGGAGACGCCGTCGCGGAACACGGCCAGCTCGATGCGCTTGCCGCGTTCAGAGATGTGCTCGACCATGTCAAGGAGGTCTGAGTCGCCCGAGGAGAGCAGCAGGGTGTCGTAGTTCTCCCGGTGGATGAGTGCCAGGGAGGCAATGCCCACGTCAACGCCCTTCTGGATCTCGTTGAGCAGAAAGTGACGTTCCTCGCCGGACTGGTGGGGGCAGCTCAGGCTGACCTAGCGGCCGCACTGCTCACAATAGGCCTTGTCCGCACGCTGGGTCTTCAGGGGATAGAGCTTGGTGATGATCTTCGGACCAGCCGGGGGGTCCGTGCGCAGCCAGTTGTGGAAGTTGTCCTGGGCATC
>CAZUBS010000166.1:0-5163 GCA_964618595.1 uncultured Desulfohalobiaceae bacterium | reverse complement strand
CCATTGACGCTGGTTGCGGGTGAAGATCTGAAGAGCCCTCCCCCCCACCTGCCGGATGCGCTCGAAGGCCAGGTGCAGCCCCTTTGCAACGGACATGTGGGCACCGAGAAGCCTCACTGATTCACTGGGCATTCCATGGTCCTCCAAAAACAGAAAAGGCCTTTCCCCTGGAAAAGGAAAGGCCCCTGCTGGTGATTTCGTTGCGGCCCTACGGTCAGGATGCAGTGGCTGCGGCCTTCTCCTCGGGTGCCGGTGGGGAAACCCCAAAGCCTATCAGGATGGGGCTGGCCACGAAGATCGACGAGTAGGTGCCTACGAGTATCCCGATCAGCAGGGCCAGGGCAAAGTCGTTGATCACACCTCCGCCGAAGAGATACAGGCAGCCCACGACCACCAAGGTGGTTCCCGAGGTGAGCAAGGTCCTGCTCAGTGTCTGGTTGATGCTTCTGTTGATGATCCCGGGCAGGGCCGTTCGGGAGGAGCGGGCCTTGCCTTTCAGGTTTTCACGGATGCGGTCGAAGACGATGATGGTGTCGTTGAGGGAGTAACCGATGATGGTCAGCAAGGCAGCCACGATGGTCAGGCTGAACTCCTTGTTGAGCAAAGAAAAGATGCCCACGGTGATCATCAGGTCGTGGATCAATGCTGCAACCGCACCAAGGGCGTAGTTGAGCTTCAGGTACCAGCAGAGACATACGGTGATGACCAGGGCGGCCAGGATGAGCACTGCGATGGGCATGTGCACCAACTTGAGCACATAGATGCCGGTGGCCAGGCCGGCGGCCATGATGGCAGCGGCAAACCAGCGCTGCTCAAAGCGGCCGGAAATGTAGATGGCGATGATCAGCACCGCGTAGAAAAGGGCTTCCAGGGCCTGGGACCGGAGGTCCGCACCCACCTTGGGGCCGACCATTTCCGTGCTCTGGATTGCGAACCCGGTCTGGAAGTCGTTCTCGAGCCCGGACTGGACACGCTCCCGAATGGTCTCCGCGGAAAGCTCCGCCACGGGAATGCGCAACAGGTAGGAGTGTTCGCCCTCCATTCCGAAACGCTGTACAGCGAGATCGGGTATGTTTGTATCGGCAAGCGCGGCCTTGACCTCGTTGATGTCCACCTCCTCGTCGAACTGGATCTGCACGGTGATGCCGCCGGCAAAGTCGATGCCGTAGTCGGGTCCGCCCTTGACGACCAGGGAGACGATGCCGACCAGGATAAGCACTGCGGAGACGATGAAGGCGACCTTCTTCCGGCCTATGAAGTCGATTGCCGTATCCGATTTGATGAATTGCAGGGGCATGCGAAGGACTCCCTAGATGTTCAGGCTTGCGGAAGGTTGTCTGCTCTTGGCCCACAGATCGAAAACGATCCTGGAAACAAAGATGGCGGTGAACACCGAGGCCACGATACCCAGGGACAGGGTGACCGCAAACCCCCGGATGGGGCCGGTGCCGAACTGGTAGAGGATGATGGCTGCGATGATGGTGGTCACATTGGCGTCCAGGATGGTCAAGGTGGCCTTCCGGACCGCACTGTCCACGCCCGATTCCAGTGACGGGACCCGCCTGAGCTCCGCCCGTAACCACTGGAAGACGAGCGGGTGGGCGGAACCTGCCAGGCGAAAGGTCGGGATGATGCCGGAGATCCCCGGAAGGGTCAGGGAGGAACCGAACCGTGCCAGACCGGCAATGATGAGCACGATGTTGAAAAAAAGCACCGCGTCTGCGATGAGGCCGGCAAAGCCATAGTAGATGACCATGAACAACAGGACCAGGGCGCCCCCGATGAGCGCTGCGCGTACGCCCTGCTCGATGGACTGCTGGCCGAGGGACGGTCCCACGCTCTTCTGGTACAGGATGTTTACCGGTGCGGGCAGTGACCCGGCCCGGAGCACGATGGCCAGGTCGTGGGCCTCGTCTACCGTGAACTGCCCCTCGATGACCGCACGCCCTCCCATGATCTTGTCCTTGATGACCGGTGCCGAGTGCACTGTCCCGTCGAGTACGATGGCCAGACGCTTGCCAACGTTCTCCCCGGTGATGCGCTCGAACTGACGGGCGCCCTGCCTGTTGAAGACCATGTTCACGTAGGCCTGGCCATAGGAGTCGAACTGCGTCCCGGCATCTGTGATCACGTCGCCGGTGAGCACGGCGTTTTTCTGGATCACGATGGGGTCGCGGTCCACGGTGCCGTTTGGCAGCTCCTTCTCGATGTAGGCCAGCTCGCTCCCCGGCGGGACCACCCCGGCGAGTGCCTTCTGGATGTCGGCGTCGGTGTCCTCGAGCTTGAACTCCAGGTGAGCGGTCTGCCCGATGATGTTCACCGCCCGCTGGGGATCCTCCAGCCCGGGCAGCTGGATGACGATGCGCCCGTCCTGCTGCTTGCGGATGTCCGGCTCGGCCACGCCGAACTGGTCGATACGGTTGCGGATGGTCTTCAGGGCCTGGTCCACGGACAGCTCACGCAGGTGTTGGCGGAACTTGGGCTTCATGGCCAGGGCCATGCGCAGCTCCCCCTCCTTGACCGGCTCCACGCTGTCCACGGCCAGGGCGTCACCATACTCCTCCCTGATCATCTCTTCGGTCCCGTCCCTGTCCTTCGGCCTGGGCAGGAGCAGCTCCAGAAGGCCCGCATCGGTCGTCCTGGGTCGCAGCACGACCAGCCCACGCTCCCGGGCCATGGAACGGATATCCTCCCCGAACTGGGCGAGCTTGTTGGCCACGGCCTTGTCCGCGTCCACCTCCAGGGTCAGATGGATGCCCCCCTTGAGGTCCAGCCCCAGGTTGACCTGCTGATCCGGGAGTATCCGGGCCAGCAAACCGTCCGGAGAAACAAATGACGGGATGGTGTACAGAAGCCCTATTCCAAGGATCAATACCGCCACCACGATTCGCCAGCGCAAACTACTCATCAAGTGTGTCCTTGTTGCTTACCGAATACAATTCATGGAACACGGCCCAACCAGTTACCCCCTGAGTCCGGCGGCTGTGCTGTGCCATCCAGGGGGGCGACCGGTCAGCTCTTCTTGTTTTTTTTGCCTTCCTCGATGGGGCCGCGTTCGGCCTTTGAGGACACGAAGTTTCGGTTGATCTTCACTTCCATGCCGTTGCCCAGGTCGATGGTCAGGACATCGTCGGCCACGGCCGCAATCCGGCCGTAAAGACCACCGCCGGTGATCACGTAATCTCCGCGCTGCAGATTGGAAAGCATTTCCTTGTGCTGCTTGGCCTTTTTCTGCTGCGGCCTGATGAGCAGGAAGTAAAAAATGACGAAAAGCAGGATCAGCGGCATGAAGGCCATGAGCGGGTTGCCCTGGGCGCCGTCTCCGGCGGGTGCCTGACCCATTGCATAGGCGATGTTGTCGAAAAACATGTTCTCCCCCTTGAGGTGTCGGAGTTGTCGGGCTCAAAAATTGAGCGCGGCTCTGCAAGATGCCGCGCTGGACTGTCCTTCCGGTTCGTGCGAGCAGTGCCGCGGCCTGGAAAAGAAGCAGCAGGGACTTCCATGCCCAGGGCCTTCTATCCGCAAGCCCGAAGCTGTGTCATATAGCCTTGGGCCCAAGCCTTGGTCAATCCCCTCCACCCGGCTCATGTTTTGGGACTGAACAGCCGCTCGTGAAAGCCGAAGGCCCGTCCAGGGCCGTGGGCAGGTCAGCTCCGACAGGCAATCGGCACAACAAAACCACAGAGCGCCCCGAATCTTTCCCCCCGTGACCCTCATGAGGCCTCCTGCCCGGACCAGTACTCCTGCCTGCTGGTGTAGAGCTCGTGCAGCTCGTCGAAGAGGGCCTTGTGCTCAGCTGACCTGGCCAGAGACTCTGCCCGGGCAACATGCTGGCGGGCCTGTTTTTTTTCATTGTTATAGATCGCGGCATAGGCCAGGTGGAGATAGGCCTCGAAGAGCCTGTTCCGTTCTCCCAGAATCCGTCCCAGGTGATAGTGGGCATCAGCGTTTTGACCATTGAGCGACAGAACCCTGCGCATGGTTGCCTCGGCCGCGTCCCGATCGCCGGTACTGGCCTGCAGCCTGGCCAGATAGTAGAGGGTCATGAAGTCCTTCGGGCTCTTGACCGCCGCCTTCTGCAACAGGTCGGCCGCCCGTTGAAAATCCCCTGTCTGAAAGTAGAAGCGGCCTGCCTCCCTGAGCCACAGGGGATCGTCTCCAGCACAGTCAAGTGCCTGCTCGTACTCCCTGCCCGCCTCCTGGGCCCGGTTCAAACGGTCCAGGGCCATGGCCCGGCCAAGATGGTCGAGGCAGGACATGGACCCGGGATCCTTGGTGAAGTGCCCAAGCGCAGTGGATGGGTCCCGGAACCTGGCCCGGAGCAGGGTCTGCACCCGCTGGAACTCCTCATTGGTGTCGTCTCTGAGCAGGATGCTCGCCGGCATGGCCTCGATCCGGTCCTCGAGGTATCCGATCCGCTCATCCACCCCCGGGTGTGTGCTCAGGTACGAGGGCATGCTGCCCTGCTGCAACCACTGATTCTTGCGTATCTTGCGAAAAGCCCCGACCAGCCCCCGGGGAGAGTACCCGGCCCGGACGAGGTACTGGATCCCGACCTGATCCGCCTCCTCCTCGTTCTCACGGGAGTACTTGAGCATCATGCTCTGCGCCCCGGCAACCGATCCCATGGCAAGGGCGCTCCCAGCCTCTCCCTGCCCCAGGAAAGCACCGGCCAGCAGGCCCAGCAGGGCTCCCAAGCTGATCAGCTTGGAACGCTCGACATTCTCCGCGATATGGCGCTGGGAGACGTGGGCCAGTTCATGGGCCAGGACTCCGGCCAGCTCTGAATCGTGATCAACGCCAAAGATCAGGCCAGCATGAATGTATACGTAGCCCGCCGGGGTAGCAAAGGCGTTCAGGCCGGGAAGCTCCAGAACATTGACCTTAATGGGAAAGGGCTGGGGTGGCATGACAGCTGTCAGGCGCGCGGCCATTTCCTGGACGTACCCTACGATCTCCGGGTCATCGATCAAAGTGTACCTGGCCTGGATGAGGGCATTGAACGTGCGCCCCAGCTCGGCCTCGTCCGCTATGGTGAACTCACCGAAACCGGCTGCGGGGGAAGGAAAGAGCAGCGTCAGGCAGAGAAGCAGGGCAACAACGGAAAAGGCGCCGGGCCTGGGGGAACCGGAAAAATTGGTGGACGGAGAGCCCAGGGAAAGG
>CAZUBS010000165.1:0-5192 GCA_964618595.1 uncultured Desulfohalobiaceae bacterium | reverse complement strand
ATGCGCTCTCTCACTGTTCTCGCCTTTGTCCTGAGCCTGGTGTTCCTGCCCGGTGTCGCCCCGGCCCAGGACGGGCCGCCGGAGACATTTGCCGTGCTCCCCTTTGAGGTGCACGGCCCGCAGAAGTACTCCTACCTGGAGCAGGGCATCCAGTCCATGCTGGTCAGCCGGCTGACCTGGCAGGACCGCTACCACCCCCTGGACCGCTCCAGGATCCGGACCGGCTCCGGGGAGGTTGACTCCGCGGCCCGGGCCGAATCCGTGCGCGCCGACCTCGACGCCGACTACCTGGTATGGGGAAGCGTGACCATCATGGATCAGGAGACCAGCCTGGACGTCAGGGTCCTCGATGCTGAAGGTCGGGAAACACCGTACACCCGGCAGACCTCCATGGAGCAGCTCATCCCCTCCCTGGAGACCGTGGCCGGCTCCATCAACACCCAGGTCTTTCAGCGCATCGAGCCCGAGCCCGCCGCCCAGGAGGAAGGCCAAGGCGCTCGGCCCCTCAACCCCGACCTGGTCTACAACGAGTCGGACGCCGGCTCCTTCTACCTCAACCCCGAGTTCAGCTATGCCGGGGCCACGGACGAAAACGTGCGCTGGCGCAGCCAGTCCCTGCCCATGGTCGGGATCGGCATGGTGGTCGACGACATCGACTCCGACGGCCAAAACGAGGTCCTGATCCTCGAGGAACACGGCGTCTTTGCCTACCGGCTCGAGGAGGGCCGCCTGCGCCCCATCGGAGATTACCAGGTCAGCTCCCGCATCCAGTGCCTGAACATCAACCTGATCGACCTGAACCGGGACGGGCTGCAGGAGATCGTGGTCTCAGCGCTCTATGGCGAGGAAACCCCGTCCTCGTTCATCCTCAACTTCAAGGACGGCTCCTTTTCCCTGGTCCACGACGACATCCGCCTGCTCCTGAACGTGGTGCGCACGCCACCGGACTACCTGCCCGTGCTGGTGGGCCAGAAGGTGCGCATGCCCAGGATTTTCTTCGGCCAAGTGGCAGAGGTCATCCGCCAGGGGGACGAGTACCAGCTGGAACGGACCCTGAACCTGCCCAGCAAGGCCAACGTGTTCAACTTCGCCTACCTGCCCTTTGAGCAGGAGTACAAGATCCTGGTGGTCAGCGAGAAGAACAAGCTGCTGGTCTACTCGGCCACCGGCCACCTCCAGGCAGGCACGGAGGAGATGTATGCCGGATCCTCTTTGGGGATCGCCAAGCCCGACATCCTGCCGGGGATGGGCGAGCGCCGCCCCGAGCAGCAGGATGACGATTACTACTACCTCCCTTCCCGGCTGATACCGGTCAACCTGGACAAGGACAACCGCTTCGAGCTGCTGGTGAACAAGAACATCTCGGTCTCGGCGCAGTTCTTCTCCCGCTACCGCTACTTCCCCCAGGGGGAGATCCACAACCTGTTCTGGGACGGGGTCGGCTTGAACATCAACTGGAAGACCAGGCGCATCAAGGGTTCTGTGGTGGACTACGGCATCGCGGACATCGACAACAACGGCAAGCTCGAGCTCTATGTCTGCCTGAACACCCACCCCGGCATCACCGGCCTGAACAGGCGCCAGACCATTGTCCTGGCCTACTCCCTGGACCTGGACGAGGGCGAAGTCAACGGTATCATCCGACCCGCGCAGGAATGATGTGGAAGCTTGAAGCTGGAAGCTCGAAGGAAGAACTGAGATCACGAGAAACCAGCAGCACAAGTTGTTGGGTCACCGAAAGAGATACGAAACTCTAGCCAACGGCCCCCCTGGAGAGTCTCTCCAGGGGGGCCGTTTTTCGTTCCTTTTCTTTATCCTTGTCGTAATCAATGCCTTTCCTCCCTCAAAACGTCTCACGCATATCCATCCCTGCCAATCTCCTGCAGGGGCGAAAAATCTTTCGCCCGCCTTTCAACCGCCTCCTCCCGGATCATACCCCACGACCCATCTCCGTCTTTCCCCTCTGGGTCAAATCAGGGGCAACAGCCGGCGCTTTGCTTTCCCTGCCGACATCTGTATGCTCATCCCGTTTTTTCCCGCAACCACTACCAAGCGAGACCGAGCCATGAACAAAGCCCTGTCCTTCCTTGTCAGCCTGCTCTTTGCTGGTATGTGCCTCAGCGTTTCTCCCGCCACTGCCGCCGACATCACCCTGAGCTATGCCAACTTCCCACCTGCCCCGACCTTCCCCTGCGTGCAGATGGAGCACTGGGCGGCAGAGGTGGAAAAGCGCACCAAAGGGGCCGTGGATGTCCAGACCTACCCGGGCTCCACCCTGCTGGGCGCCAAGAACATGTGGGACGGCGTGATCCAGGGCCAGGCGGACATCGGGTGCATCAGCCTCTCCTACCAGCCGGGCGTCTTTCCCATGCTCTCGGTGCTGGAGCAGCCCTTTGGCTTCTCCAGCGCAACCGTGGCCAGCCTGGCCCTGTACGACCTCTGGGAAAGGCACCAGCCCGAGGAGTTCAATCGGGTCAAGGTCCTGACCATGTTCACCTCGGCCCCGTCCAACATCATGAGCAAGGTGGCGGTGCGCGACCTGTCCGACCTCAAGGGCCTGGAAATACGCGCCTCCGGCGGAGCCTCCACGGTCATGAAGCTCCTGGGGGCCTCCCCTGTCTCCATGCCCGCCTCCGAGACCCCCGAGGCTTTGCAAAAGGGCCTGGTCAAGGGTGTTTTCTCCTCCTTTGACTGGCTCAAGGACTTCAACTTTGCCGAGTACCTGCCCTATGCAACCGTGACCAACCTGCAGGTCTACCCCTTTGCCGTGATCATGAACAAGCAGAGCTGGGAGCGGCTCCCTTCCGAGGTCAAGCAGGTATTTGACGACCTGCGCCGCGAGCAGTCCCTGTGGACCGGCAGCTACCTGGACGATCACATCGAGGAGTCACTGGCCTGGTCAAAGGAGAAGTACGACCTCGAGGTCATCACCCTTGCCGAGGAGCAGCTTGCCGCGGCCAACCGCCGGCTGTCCGTGATGGTCCAGGACTGGAAGGCCACGGCCCGTGCCGCGGGCATCGATGCGGATGCAGTGGTTGCCGACCTGCTTGCCAGCAAGGCGCTTCTGGAAGAACGCTACGGCAGGTAGGTAAGATTTGAACGCACGGGGTGACGTGAAACCTTCCAAAGGCACCTGGATCACCGGATCCCCTCGACGCCACGGCTTCTCCTGGTGGACGGGCCCGGTGATGTGGAGCGCGCAGAGGCCATGCGCTTTCTGATCACGGCTTCCACGTGGCTGAACCGTGCCCTGCTGGTCCTTGGCGGGGTGCTGCTCACCTTCATGATGGTTTTGGCCTGCGCCAACATCGTGCTCCGGGCCATGGACAGGCCCGTCATGGGTGTCTACGAGCTCCTGGGGCTGGCCGGCGCCCTGGTCACCGCCTTTGCCCTGGGCGCTACCCAGCAGGGCAAGGGGCACATCGCCCTGACCATCCTGGCCGACAGCTTCCCCCCCAGATTGAACCGGGTCATCGACGCGCTGTCCACGGGCATCAGCTGTGCTTTCTTCGCCCTGGTGGGCTGGCGCACCCTGGCCTGGGCCGGATCCCTGGCCGAGTACGGCGAGCTGACCGAGAGCCTGCACCTGACCTACTGGCCCTTTCCCGCTGCCGTGGCCCTGGGCTGCCTGGCCCTGACCCTGCAGCTCGTGGTCGACCTGGTGCGCATCGTGCGCCCGGATTTCGGGGAGGACACGGCGTGAGCCTGGCCCTGATCGGCATCCTGGGCGTTGCGGGCCTGCTGCTCGTCCTCTTTGTGCTGCGCATGCCCGTGGGCTTTGCCATGGGCGTGGTGGGCTTTGTCGGGTTTGCCTGGGTCATCAACACCAAGGCCGCCCTGGGCATGCTCGGCACCGAGGTGTTCGGGGTCTTTTCCAGCTACGGCCTGACCGTGATCCCCCTGTTCATCCTCATGGGCCAGATCTGCTTCCACTCCGGGGTCAACGAGCGGCTCTACCAGACCGCCTACACCTGGACCGGCCACATCCGGGGCGGGCTGTCCATGGCCACCATCCTGGCCTGCGCCGGCTTCTCGGCCATCTCCGGCTCCAACTCCGCCACCGCGGCCACCATGTCCACCGTGGCCCTGCCCCAGATGAGGCGCTACGGCTACAGCGACATCCTGTCCACCAGCTCGGTCTCCGTGGGCGCCACCCTGGGGGTGGTCATCCCCCCCAGCGTTGTTTTGATCATCATCGGGCTGCAGACCGGGCTGTCCATTGCCAAGCTGTTCTGGGCCAGCATCGTCCCGGGCCTGCTGCTGACCCTGCTGTTCATGGCCACGGTCTCCGCGCTCTGCCGCCGCAACCCGGGGTGGGGGCCGGCCGGCCCCCCTGCAAGCCTGCGGGACAAGCTGCGCTCCCTGCCCGGCTCCCTCGAGATGGTGGTGCTCTTCGGGCTGGTCATGGCCGGGCTCTTCGCCGGCGTGTTCACCCCCAGCGAGGCCGGTGCCGCGGGCTCCGCCCTGGCCATCGCCATCAGCCTGACCACGCGCAGGCTGACCTGGAAACGCTTTGTCGCGGCCCTTGGCGACACCCTCAAGGTGTCGTGCATGATTCTGGTCATCGTCACCGGGGCGGTCATCTTCGGCCGCTTCCTGGCCGTGACCCGCCTGCCCTTCGAGGCTGCCGAGTGGGTTGCCGGCCTGGCCATCCCGCACGTGGTGATCATCCTCTTCATCTGCCTGATCTACATGGTGGGCGGGGCCATCATGGACGCCCTGGCCCTGCTGCTGATCACCATCCCCATCTTCTTTCCCGTTGCCCAGGCCATGGGCTACGACCCCATCTGGTTCTCGGTGCTGATCACCATCGTGACCACCATGGGCGCGGTCACCCCGCCTGTGGGCATCAATACCTTTATCGTGGCCTCCATGGCCAAAGGGGTATCCATGCCCACGGTGTTCAAGGGGGTGACCCTGTTCCTGCCGGCCTACCTGATCCTGGTGGCCCTGCTCATGCTCTTCCCGGGACTGGTGCTGTTCTTGCCGCATTTGATCCATTAGTTGCCAGCTGAAAGCTCAATGCTCAAAGCTGAAAGTAAAGACAGGACAAACCATTCCTCCTCATGTAAGTTATCCGTATTCGCAGCCTTAGTTCTTCCGTCTTGCTTTGAGCTTTCAGCTTTGAGCTTTGAGCAGCTCCCTTCTTCGAACTCTCATGCACATCGTCCAACACATTACCGTCACCCCTG
>CAZUBS010000164.1:4558-5200 GCA_964618595.1 uncultured Desulfohalobiaceae bacterium | reverse complement strand
GGCCTGGGCCGAGGTCATTGGAACCGGAGACATATTCATCGGGGTCAATGCGGTGGATTACTCGGGATACCCGGACTGCAGGCCGGAGTTCATCCAGGCCTTTCAAGAGATGGCTGAGCTGGCCACCAGGGAAGGCGTGGAGAAGAGGCTCGAATTTCGCATCCACACCCCGCTTTTGCACATGCACAAGAGCGAGATCATCAGCACCGGTCTCGCCCTGGGTGTGGACTACGGCCTGACCAGATCCTGCTATGATCCTGACGAATCCGGCCTGTCCTGCGGGTTGTGCGAGAGCTGCAGGCTCCGGCTGGCGGGATTTGCCGAGGCCGGAGCACAGGACCCCATCCGTTACAGGGAGACCCCCTGAGACTCTCCTGCCGACCACCCGCGTTTTCAGAACGCGCCTGCGATCCTGCCAGGCCCGGTTGTGTGTCGTTCCCATTGCTGTGCCGCCTGAGGAACCGACAGAGGCGGCCGTTTTTTCCGTAGCGTCCCGCCCCTCAGCCCAGCCCCCCGTCACCCGGCCCCCCGCCGCTGCACCTCCCTCCCCCTCACTCCACTCCCCAACATCTTCACGGCCTTTGCCGCCATGCTCCTCCCCACCCGGCGCCGCACCCTTTTTCGTTCCGCCCTCCCCCCCGC
>CAZUBS010000164.1:0-4548 GCA_964618595.1 uncultured Desulfohalobiaceae bacterium | reverse complement strand
CGGCTCGGTCTCGGTGCCTCGATACTCGCCGGGGCAGCGCTGCTGGGGCTGTCCTTTGGGATGCCCCCCCTGGAGCTGTTGCGTGCGGCCGGGGAGGCGGTGCAGCAGCCCTCCACGCTCTACCTGGCTGCCATCGTCGGCCTGATCATGCTCCTGAGCGACCTGCTCGAACAGACCGGGCAATCGCAGCGGCTGGTTGCAGCCATGAGCGGCTACCTGCGTCACCCCAGGCTCAGGCTGGTGTTCTTCCCGGCCTTGATCGGCCTGCTTCCCATGCCGGGCGGGGCTGTCTTCTCAGCGCCGATGCTGAGAGGCATGTCCAAAGGCCTTGCGCTCGAGCCCGAGGACATGGTTCTGCTCAATTACTGGTTCCGCCATGTCTGGGAGTTCTGCTGGCCGCTCTACCCGGGGTTGATCCTGACTGCTTCCCTGGCGGGGGTTTCCCTGGGACGACTGATCCTGTTCACGGCGCCGGGCTCGGCAGCCCTGTTGCTTCTCGGATGGATCTTTTTCCTGCGGCCCGGTGTGCTCCAACTGGACAGAGCTGCTGCACCTGATTTCCCGGTCAGAAAGGGCGCTGCCACCGTGCTTTGGGAGGGCCTGCCCCTGCTGCTGGCCATCGGGCTTTCCCTGGGGCTTGAAGGGGTCATATCGGCGCTCATCCCCGGGGTTGCTTTCGAGCTGGGGATCGTGGCCGGCCTGCTGTCGGCCATCCTGTGCTGCGGGCTGCAGAACAAGGTCGGGCTCCCCGTGGTCATGAACATCGTCTGCAGCAGGCACCTGGGCAGGATGCTCCTGGTGGTCCTGGCCATCTTCGTGTTCAAGGCGGTCCTGGACCGGGCGGGCGTTGTCGCGGCCCTGGCAGGGACCGGTCATGAAACCTCCGTCGTTTATGTTGCGGCGGTGCTGCTCCCTCTCCTGGTGGGCATGGTCGGCGGTATTGCCATCGCCTTCATCGGCGCAACCTTTCCCCTGCTCATCGGGCTGTCCCAGCAGCTCGGGCAGGGCGACCAGGTCCTGCCCCTGCTTGCCCTCGGGCTGTTCAGCGGTTTTGCCGGAGTCATGGGATCCCCGTTGCACATCTGCTTCATCCTCAGCTGCCAATATTTCAACGTGGACCTGGCGCGCACCTGGCGCAGGCTTCTGCTGCCCTGCCTCGGGCTGATCCTTTTCGGCCTGGGATACTTTCTGGTGCTGCGATAAGGTGAATTTTTCAGAAGTGTTTTCCCCAGGTGCTGGAAAGATCAGGGCCCGGGGGACCGGACACCGGCCTTGCATTGGCGTCTGCCTCCATTTTCAGGTACACGAGGAGGGTGGAGAACAGTTTGTGAGCACAATGGCGGGGGGCAGCCCGGGGTTGCCCGCCGGCAATGAGAGTGACCATGGGCAATCAGGTCAAGATTCTGATCGTTGACGACTCCCCTTCGGTGCGGGACATCCTGGGCGAGTTTCTTCAGGAACGCTACCAGGTGAGCGCAGCATCCGACGGCAAGGAAGCAATCGCAGCCTATCACGACTTTGCGCCGGACATCATCCTGCTGGACATGAACATGCCCCACATGGGCGGGCTGGAGGTCATCGAACACCTCCGCGGAACGGTTGCAGACCAGAATGTCTACCTGCTGGTTGTCACGGCGGACACCTCGTTCACCCTCAAGAAAAAGGCGCTGGAGCGTGGCGCCAACGACTACCTGATCAAGCCCTACAAGCCGGAAGAGCTCCTGGCCAGGGTCGGGGTGGCCGAGCGGCAGGTCAGGCTGTCCAGGCAGCTCAGGCGGGCTTTTGAAAGCATCGACACCGAGATCGAGATGCTTGCCGACATTCAGGCCAGGCTCCTTCCCAGGAAGGAGCGCATCCTGGACGGCGTCCGGATCAGAAGCCTGTTTCTGCCCTCGGGCAGGGCCAGCGGGGACTTCTTCGATTACTTCCAGGTCAAGGGCGGCGTGCTTAGGGTCAGCGTGGCCGACGTTTCCGGGCACGGGGCCAGGGCCGCCTTCCTCATGGGGGTGGTGCACACCCTGCTTCGAACCACGGAAACCTCGTTTCTGGACATCGGCCAGACCCTTAAGCTCATGAACAGCTTCCTGTGCAGCATCATCAGGGACGAGCCCGACTATGTCTCCCTGTTCGTGGCCGACATCGACGTGGGAGCGGGGCGCATGGAGTATGCCAATGCAGGGCACTGCCCCGCACTGCTCAAACGGCCCGACAACACCGTTGACAGTCTGGAGCAGACCACCCACGTGCTTGGTTTTTTTGATCTCGAGCAAGCCACCCGCACCGCACCATTCGAGAACGGCTCCTGCCTGCTCCTCTACACCGACGGAATGTATGAATGGACGACCGGTGCAGGGGACATCTTCGGTCTTGACCGTTTCATGGACCGCGTTGCTTCCGTCATGACCGGGCAGGGACCCTGCCTGCAGCAGGTCATGGACGAGCTGGTGGCCATGTCAGGCCAGGCAACGCTGCGAGACGATGCCACAGCACTGCTGGTGCAGGTCGATGCGGACCAGGAAGGCCGGGCCGCTGAAGATGACCAGGGTGGTACCAGAGCTTGAGCAATCCCCTGAAGATGGCTGTCTGGGGAAGATCGGCCCTATAGGGCATGTTTGCCCTGCTAAGAACAAGGATTGCGGCCCGCCGCAGGCCAAGCTCCAGGACCGGAGCCCGGAACAATATCGTGCAAGTGTCCGGAAGGAGAGCCGTTTGACAGCCGCCCTGGCTTGGGAGTAAATATCCCCGGCTCTGCAGGCTGTTGCAAGCTCTTCACTGGCAGGCGGGGTACGAAATTTTTGAATCACTCTTTCCAGCGTGACAGACGGGAAAGTTTTCAACGGCCTTTCAACCCAAAGGGAATCGTGTCTGTGGACAGACCACACCGCAGGTGGTCGAGCAAGATGAAGACCCTTTCAAGCATGTGAGGTGGAATGATGAGGAGGATGTGGGTACTCGCACTCATGGTAGCGCTTTTCGCGTTCGGTTGTTCCCAGGAGCCCGCAGAAGAGGAGCAGGCTGTTGAAACCACGCAGGAGGAGGCCGCCCCGGCAGGGCAGGTCATCCTTGGCGTTGCAGGCGCCCATTCAGGCGATCTGGCCTCCTACGGGCTGCCAAGTATCAATGCCGCACGGCTGGTGGCCGAGAAGATCAACGCGGAAGGCGGGGTCAACGGAATGATGGTCGAGGTTGTGGCCCAGGACGATCAGTGCAAGCCTGAGATGGCTGTCAACGCAGCCACCAAGCTGATCGACGGGGAAGCTGACGTGGTCCTCGGCCACATCTGCTCCGGAGCCACCAAGGCAGCCCTGCAGATTTACAAGGAATCAAACCTCGTGGTCATGTCGCCTTCGGCCACCAACCCGCCCCTGACCCAGTCGGGCGACTACCCCAACTTTTTCCGCACCATCGCCTCGGACGATGCGCAGGCTCAGTTGGTGGTCGACTTCGCTTCGGGCCTGGGACTTGAGAACATCGCCGTCATCCACGACAAGGGCGACTACGGCAAGGGGTTTGCCACCTTCGCGCAGCAGTTCATCGAAGAAAAAGATGGCATGGAAGTGGCCCTGTTCGAAGGCGTGACCCCCGGGGCAGTGGACTATTCGGCCGTGGTGCAGAAGGTCAAGAACGCCGAGGCCGACGCGGTCATTTTCGGCGGGTACCACCCTGAGGCGTCCAAGATCGTGACCCAGATGCGCAAGAAGGGCATGGACATTCCCTTCCTGTCCGACGACGGCGTGAAGGACGACACCTTCATCAAGGTCGCCGGGGAGTTTGCCGACGGCGTCTACGCCTCCGGACCCAAGGACTTTTCCGACAACCCCATCTACAGGGAAGCCGTTGCCGCGCACAAGGAAAAGTACGACGCGGATCCAGGCCCGTTCTTTCCTGAGGCCTACTCGGCTGCTCTGGCACTTTTGAACGCCATTGAGGTTGCCGACTCCACGGAGTACGAGGCCATTGTCCAGGCCCTGCGGAACAACTACGTGGACACCGCCGTGGGCAGGATCAAGTTCGACGGCAAGGGCGATGCCGAAGGTGTGGGCTTTTCCATGTACCAAGTGCAGGACGGCGAGTACGTCGAGTTGAAGTAATTGAATAGAAATACTGAATAATCACACATCAGGGGTCAGGCTTGACAGCCTGTCCCCTGATGTGTTTCTGAGCGGGTCGATCCATTCACGAACAGGCAGGCGCTTTTGTGCGTCGGTCAGGGACATCCCAGGCACACCCATGGAGTATTTTCTCGAACTCTTTTTCGGCGGGTTGACCCGCGGCAGCATCTACGCGCTGATCGCGCTGGGCTACACCATGGTCTACGGGATCATCGAGCTGATCAACTTCGCCCATGGCGAGATTTACATGATCGGGGCCTTCACCGGGCTGATCGCCGCGGGAGTGCTCGGTATGCTTGGGTTCCCCGTGCCCGCCATACTGATCATCGCCACCATCTGCGCCGTGATCTGGTCCTCGGCCTACGGCTTCACCGTGGAGAAGATCGCCTACAAGCCCCTGCGCGGGGCCCAGCGGCTCTCCCCCCTGATCTCGGCC
>CAZUBS010000163.1:0-5232 GCA_964618595.1 uncultured Desulfohalobiaceae bacterium | reverse complement strand
CCTCCCCGCCGCAGTGCAGGGCTTCCAGCCGGATGGTCCCCACGGACTCCTTGCCAGCGGCCACCCGCTCCTGGGGCGTCTCGATGCCGTGATCGATGCTGTTGCGCAGAAGATGGACAAGCGGGTCGCCGAGCTTTTCGATCACTGTCTTGTCCAGCTCGGTCTCGGCTCCGACAGTGAGGAGACGGATCTCCTTGCCCATCTCGGCGGTCAGGTCCCGGACCAGTCGCTTGAAGCGGCTGAAGCTGGTCCCGAAGGGGACCATGCGGATGTTCAGGGTGTTGTCCCGCAGGTCGTTGCTGAGATGCTCGAGCTCCTCGGATATCGCGGTCAGCCGCGGGTCCTGCCGCTCTGATTCGTACTGCTTGAGCTTGGCCTGGACAATGACCAGCTCCCCCACCAGGTCAACCAGCTGGTCCAGCTTGTCGGCCTGCACCCGGATGCTGCTCAGGGTCTCGCCCCGTTGCTTCTGGGCCTGGACCCGCCGGATCTCCTCCTGTTCCGCCAGGGCGGACAGGACCGCACCCTCTGAAACCAGGCCCTCCGCAACCAGCAGCTCACCGATTTTCTTCTTGGAGGCAATGACCTCCTCGAGCTGCTCCCGGGTGAGCTCGCCGCGCTTGCGCAGGATCTCCCCAAGCCGCATGCTGTTTTCCTGCTCGAAGGGGTCCTCCAGGTCGATGGCTTCCACCAGGACTTCGGACTGGTCATCGACAAAGATGAACACGTCCCGGACGGCGTCCTCCCCCTGATCGGTGGTCAGGATGACTTCCCACCAGACCATGCACTGTTCAGGGTCCAGGTCCGGGAGCGACGGGAGGCAATCAGTGCGCATCAATACCCTGGAGCGGCCCAGCTCGGAGAGCTCCTCAAGAAGGTGCAGCGGGTTGGTCCCGGTCAGGAAGATGTCCCTGGCCGGCCTGAACACCACCCGGTAGGTGACCTCCTTTCCGGCTTCCCGCTCGGGCTGTTCATCGACCACTGATGCCTCGTCCTGTCCCGCGGTTGCGAGACCATCAGGAAGACGGGCCCGCAGGCCGCGGATGATCTCCTCGCCCTTGGTGCCTGTTTCACCGTCTTCGAGCAGCAGCTTGATGTGGTCCCTGGCTTCCAGGGTCAGGTCGCAGAGCCCTTTGTCCACCTCCACGGCACCGCTGCGCACCTGGTCGAAGACCGTTTCCACCTCATGGGTGAAGGCGGCAATGGCCTCGAACCCGAACATGGCCCCGGATCCCTTGATGGTGTGCATGGAGCGGAACACCCTGTTGATGCAGTCGGTGTCCCTGGGGTCATCCTCCAGCTCCATGAGGGCATCCTCCAGCTCGGCGAGCAGCTCCTGCGCCTCTTCCTGGAAAGCCTCTCTGTTCAGGTCGTTCATGCTCATGGTCGTACCTTTGTCTTGGTGTCCTGGGCTCAGCGGACCACTTTCTTGACCACAGCCAGCAGCTGCTCGGGCTTGAAGGGCTTGACGATCCACCCCGTTGCCCCGGCCTTCTTGCCCTCATCCTTCTTCCCGGCCTGAGACTCCGTGGTCAGCATGACGATCGGGGTGAACTTGTACCCGTTGCTGGAACGCACCTGGCGGATGAGCTCGATCCCGTCCATGTTGGGCATGTTCAGGTCGGTGATGATCATGTCGATCTGCCCGCTGAGCTTGGACAGTGCGTCCTGGCCGTCCTTGGCCTCCACCACCTCGTACCCCGCGTCCTTCAGGGACAGGGCCACCATCTGGCGCACGCTGGCCGAGTCGTCCACGGTCATGATCTTCTTAGTCATTCTCTTTTCTCCTACGAATCCTGATCCTGCAGATCCTGAAGCATGAAGGCGCATCCCGCGGTGTTTGCCAGCTCGGTGAAAAACTCCGGCAGCGGTGTCGCGACCCGCAGGCTCCCTCCCTTTGAGCCGGCAAGCTGCAGGGCCGACCCCACGATCATGAGCAGGCTCACATCGCCCTTCTCGGCCCGGCTCAGATCGATCCGGACCCGGCCTTTTTCGGCCATGGCTTCTTGAAAGGCGCGGCTCATGTCCCGGGAGTTCTCAATGGTCAGCTCGCCGGCAAGCTCCAGCCTGGCCTCGTTTGATTCTTCTGAAATGGTGTAGCTGAACATGGTGTGCCTCCTGATCAGAACAGTTCCACATTGTCCCCGTACTCGCTTTCCGGGGCGGCTTCTCCAAACAGAACGACCTGCTCCTCGTCCTCGCCCTCGTCCCCGCCGGAAGCCTCCTGAAGCAGAGCCTGGTGCACCAGCCGCTCGCTGTCCATGGTGTAGCGCTCAAGCAGCTGTTCCAATCTGTTTGAACGTTTGGCTGAAGCTTCAGGGTGGGCGTTGTCTCGTGACTCGGCGGCCATTTCCAGCAGTGCGGACTCGATCTGCGTCGAATCCGTCTCAATCATCTGGTGCAACGTTATCGTCGGGACCAGGCGTGAGATCTCCCCCTCCATAGTGGTCCCCAGCTGGAGGGCGCGGGCAAATGCCTCGCGGATCTCCTCGTCGATGCCAAGAAGCTTCTTGACCGATTCGTCGATGTCGCTGGTCAGTCTGTTCACGGGCTCCGTGTCCATGGCCCGCAGGGCCAGCTCGTGCAGCACCCCGGCCGAGGCCTGGATCTCCTTGAGAACCCCGGCCACCTGCCTGGACTTGGAGCAGGCGTCGTGGGAAAGCTTATGGATGGCCCCGGCCAGAACTCCCAGGGATTTCCCTTCCTCACCGGTGTGGGCGGATTTGACATTGGCGTTCAGCGCGATCAGCTCCACCTCGTTCCCGATCTCCTCGATGTCCTCGATGAACAGGGCCAGCTCGGAAACCGTGTTCACCAGGCTGTCCATGGTTTCCCCGATCCTGCGTCCTTCCCTGGCCGAACGTCTGAAGGAGTGGCCGACCTTGGTCAGGTGCCTCTCCATGCTTTCGAAGGTGCTCCCGCCCGTGGCGTCGGGGGCCTCGATCAGCCCGTGCAGCTTGGCGTCCAGGTCGGCGATGCGCTCCCCCACACCGTGCAGGTGCGTCACCAGGGACTCGACCGCCTCGCAGAAGTGTTCCACTGCGCTGCGCAGCTGGGAGGACTGCAGCCCCACCACGTCCCCAAACCAGCTGACCAGCTCCGCGTCGGAGAACTGCCTGCCCTCTTCGCTTTGCCGGTCGATGATGCACAGCACCTCCTGCAGGGCCTCTTCCACGTGTTCCACCCGCTGCCGGGTGATGTCGTGGAACTGGATGGAGGCGACCATCTCGCCCACGCTGGACCCGATCTCCTCCATCCTGCCGGCCAGCTCCGAGGCCGTGGCAGCGGCCTTGACCTCCATGGCCTCGAGCCTGCCGATATCCCGGCTGATGCTGCTGAAAAACCCATCCGCACACTGCTTCTGCAGGGAGAGAATCTGCCCCAGCCCTTCCTGGGCCCGGGCCACCCGGCCCGACAAGGCCTTGGTTTCCCCCTGAATGCGGTAGGTGTGGGTGACCACATGCTGCGCCAGCTGCTCCAGCTCCTCGGCAATGGTCTCGAAGCCCCGGCTGCCCTCGTCCATCCTGGCGCTTTCGATGCGCGTGGAAACCCCCATCATGCGAAGGTTTCGCACCACCTGCCGGAACTCGGCCATGAGTCTTTCGAGTGCGTGCACGCTTTCCAGTGTCCGGCGCAGGTAGTCCATGCCATCTTCGAAGCCGCTTTCCTTGCAGATCCTCTGCATCTGGACGAAGCTCGAACGGATCTCGTCCAGGACGGACTCGATGAGCCTGCCCGAGCTCAGATCGGTCAGCTTGCCCGCCTCGGAGCAGAACTCCCTGGCCTGGGCATTGACCTCGTAGACCTTCTGGCCCAGGTCGAGGAACGTGTCCTCCTTATCCCTGACCAGCCCCCCCACCAGGGGGGTCAGCTCCTTGAGCCGCCGCGACCATCCCGCCAGCAGCCTTTCTTCCAGAGGCACCTGGTCCATGCTCTGTCCTTCCAAAGGTGGGTTTGGTTCGGCCTTCATCTGCAGCACCGCATCACCTCGGCCCCGATGGCCTGAAGGGGCAGGATCTTGTCCACCCCGCCCAGCTTGATGGCTTCCTGGGGCATGCCGAAGACCACGCACGAGGCCTCGTCCTGGGCGATGGTCACTGCCTCGGCCTGCTTCATCTCCAGCATTCCCTTGGCCCCGTCGTCCCCCATCCCGGTCATGATCACCCCCACGGTGTTCTTGCCCGCATAGCGGGCCGCCGAACGGAACAGCACGTCCACCGAGGGCCTGTGCCGGCACACCAGGGGGCCGTCCTTGATCTGGACGTAGTAGCGGGCCCCGCTGCGCTTGATGAGCATGTGCCGGTTGCCCGGGGCGATCAGGGCCTGCCCGCGCAGGATGGTGTCGTTGTCCCTGGCCTCCTTGACCGAGATGCGGCAGATCTGGTCCAGGCGGCGGGCAAAGGCCTCGGTGAACTTCTCCGGCATGTGCTGGACCACGGCGATGCCCGGCGCGTCCAGGGGCATGGACTGGAGAAGCACCAGCAGGGCCTCGGTCCCGCCGGTGGAGGCCCCCACGGCCACGATCTTGTCCGTGGTCTGAAAGGAGGGGCGTTTCCTGCCCGCCTCCAGCACGGCATCGGCGGAGAGCTTGCGCTCGATTCTGACCTGGCGCAGGGCCTTGATCGGCTTGGGTGTGGCCTGGGCCGCGGCCTTGACCGCGTCGCAGATCCTGACCCGGGACTCCTCGAGAAATTTCTTGGTGCCCAGCTTGGGCTTCTGGATGATCTCCAGCGCCCCGTACTCCATGGCCCTGAGCGTGATCTCGGCTCCCTCCTCGGTGAGCGAGGAGCAGACGATGACCGGGATGGGGTGCTGGGTCATGATCTTGCGCAGGAAGGTCAACCCGTCCATGCGCGGCATCTCCACGTCGGTGATGATCACGTCCGGGACCTGGTGCTGCATCTTCTCGGCAGCGATGTAGGGGTCTGCTGCCGCGGCCATGACCTCGATCCCCGAATCGCTCTCCAGGATCTCCCTGAGCACCTGCCGGATGAGGGCGGAGTCATCGACCAGAAGGACCTTGACGCGCTCTTTCATGTTCGTGCCCGAGCTCTCGACCAGAGTTGGTTACGGTTTCCACAGGCGCTTGACATGGTGCATCCAGACAGACAGCTTCAGCCCGGCCAGCCCGGCCAGGAGCGCGGCGGTGCCCGAAATCTTCCAGGCCCGGAGGGTGGTGTCTTGGAGTAAGTTCATGGTTCTCCCCCCCGGCCTTTGGGCGGGGACCGGGGC
>CAZUBS010000162.1:0-5257 GCA_964618595.1 uncultured Desulfohalobiaceae bacterium | reverse complement strand
TGGTGACCGGGACCATTACCGCCTCCTTCAAGTATCTCCGATCGTTTCGGGAGCTTCAGGAAGGAGAGGCGCTCCACATTTGCCGCAGGCAGCTCGGCCGGACGATTCTGCTTGGTCTGGAGTTCCTCATCGCCGGGGACATCATCCGCACAGTGGTCGTGGAGTTCACGCTGGGAAACGTGGCAACACTCGGATTGATCGTCCTCATCAGGACGTTTTTGAGCTTCACCCTTCATCTTGAAGTGGAGGGACAGTGGCCGTGGCAGCAGGCCCAGGCCGAAGCTGAAGATGCCCCTTAAGTGCCCAGGCCGCTCAGTTTTCGAACCCGGACAAGCCTATTTCTCATTCAGGCCGTGCTCCTCGAGCTTGCGGTACAAGGTGGTGCGGCCCATGCCCAGCATCCTGGCCGTTTTGGCCTTGTTGCCTCCGGCCCGGCGCAGGGCGTCGAGGATGCTTCTGCGTTCCGCTGCCCCCCCTGAGGCCTGATCCTGTGACGCAACAGCAGGACGCATCAGGATCGCATCCGAGTCCGGACAGGGAGAGCCCGTCACATCCCGGACCACAAAGACCATACCGTCCACACCATCCCCCCGCACCGGTGCTGCATTCAGTGACAGGTGCTTGACCTCGCCCGTCCCGACCCGGCAGGGGAACCGGAAGTCGGTGACCGGTTGCTTCTTTGTGCTCATGCGCAGCACCACCCCTCTGAGCGCCGGCGGGAGATGCGTGCACTGGCTGGTCACGGTGGTGCCGGGCTGCAGCCCCATGATGGAGGGGCAGATGGCCTGGAAGTGTCTGTTGACCTCCACCACGCGGTGCACATCGTCCAGCATGAGCAACCCATCGGGCATGGAGGCCAGGATCGCCTCCAGCCTCTGTCTGGCCTTCCGGTTCGTTGCAAGGCTGTGCTGGAGCTCCCCCTCGAACTGCTTCTGCTTGCCGATGTCCACGACCACGGCAATCAGGAACCAGGGCTCCCCATCCCCTTGACGCACCAGGGACACCGTAACCCTGCACCAGACGAGAGTGCCGTCGCGCCGCAGGTAACGTTTCTCGATGCTGCGGTTGCCCCCGTCCCTGCCGTCATAGACCCGGCGCATGAGCTGCAGGCTGGCCTCGACATCCTCCGGATGGGTGATGTCCTCGACACTCCTGGAGTAGAGCTCTTCACGGGAATAGCCCAGCATGTTCGCATAGGCGTTGTTGACACGCAGAAAAGGGTCGCCGGGAGGGCCCTGAAAGACGATCCCCACGTCGGCTTGCTCGAACACCTGTCGCAGCCTGTGCTCGCTTTCACTCAGCCGTGCTTCGACCCTCTTCTGCTCCCTGAGATCCCGGAGCACCACACTCACCAGGCGGGAGGAACCGCCCTGAATGGTGCAGGCCATTATCTCCAGGGGGATGGAAAAGCCCGAGCGGCGGATCCCTTCACTCTCGTAAAAAATGCACTCGGAGATGTCCTTGCCGGCAAGGCCGGGGACTGTCCGCGCCATGACCGCCGACAGCACCCTCTCCAGATCCAGACCCTCGAGGGTGCCTTCGGGGTAACCGAACAGGTCATGCCCCGCCGGGTTGGCCGCAACGACCTCTCCCTGCGGGGAAACGAGGAGGAAGGGCCAGCCCGCATGATCGAAAAAGGCTCGGTAGATTGCACTGTCCATCGTTCATTTCTTCCCGGCTGGACGTGAACGGCTCGGGAGCACGGCCGGAAACGTGTCTGCCCCGTACTTCTTTATGACAGCACCTGGTGGTCTTTGCATTGGGTGTAGCGCACTCCCGTCTCGATTGGAACAGTTGTGTTCCAGGCTGGATCTCCCAGACTCATCTTCCCTGTTTTCCCTGATAACAAACTGGAATTATGCACAAAGCCCACCTCTCTTCCCCATCAAGATCCGACCTGTTTTGTAAGCTTCGCACAGGTATTGGACGAACCTGGAAATATCAGTATCGTGAATGCTCGACTTCTTTTACCCGACCAGGCCCGGATGCACCGGGCCGGTTACGGAGTCGACACCACAAGCAGCGGGGTGCCCATGCATGCAGTGAACAAAGAACAACAGACCTCCGCGACAGGGGGGATAAGCAGGAAAGGGCTGCTCCTCAGACTGGGGGTGGTCGCTGGTGTGGCCCTGGTGGTGGTCCTGTTTTTCCTTTTCGACCTGGACCGCTTTCTCACCCTCTCCTATCTCAAGCAGTCCCGTGCACACTTCCAGTCTCTTTATGCCAGCCACACCCTGCTGGTGCTGGGAGCCTTCTTTCTGATCTACGTGGTCTCGACCGCCTTCAGCCTCCCCGGGGCAGCCGTGCTCACCCTGGCCGCGGGCGCCCTGTTCGGGTTCTGGACCGGATTGATCCTGGTCTCCTTCGCCTCGACCCTCGGAGCCACCCTGGCCTTTGTCCTGGCCAGGTTCGTGCTGCGAAGCTGGGTGCAGCAGAACTTTGGCAAACGGCTCGAAAAGATCAATGCCGGGGTGGAGCGGGAAGGGACGTTCTACCTGTTCACCCTGCGGCTGGTCCCGGTTTTTCCCTTCTGGCTCATCAACCTGGCCATGGCCCTGACCCCGATCAAGACCTGGACCTTTTACTGGGTTTCCCAGGTGGGCATGCTCCCCGGCACCGCGGTCTATGTCAACGCCGGCAAGCAGCTCGGCGAGATCGACAGCCTGGGCGGGATCCTCTCCCTGGACCTCATCCTCTCCTTTGCCTTGCTGGGCATCTTCCCCCTGGCGGTCAAAAAGCTCATGGCCCTGTACCGCCGCAGGACCGGCAAACCCGAAAAACCAGTTCACCAAGGGGGTGATCATGGCCTCGTATGATTTTGACATCGGCGTGATCGGAAGCGGTGCGGCCGGGCTGACCGTTGCTGCTGGGGCGTCACGCCTCGGCGTGAAGACCTTGCTGGTTGAAAAGGAGAAGAATCTCGGCGGGGACTGCCTCCATTACGGGTGCGTGCCCAGCAAGACCCTGATCAAGACGGCCAAGGTCTATCACCAGATCAGGACCTCCCAGGCATACGGGCTGCCCGAGGTGGACCCCCCTCCCGTGGACTTTCGGGCCGTGCGGGAGCGGATCCTCTCGGTCATCGGGACCATCCAGGAGCACGACTCGGTGCAGCGCTTCTGCTCGCTTGGCGTCCAGGTGGAGTTCGGCACGGCCGTGTTCACAGACGAGCACGTGGTGGAGGTGGACGGCCGCCGCTATTCCGCCGCAAAGTGGGTGGTGGCCACAGGGTCACGGCCTTCCCTGCCCCCCATTGAGGGCCTGGCCGACACCCCTGTGCTGACCAACAAGGACATCTTCTACATGGACACCCTGCCCCGGCACCTGATCGTGCTCGGGGCCGGGCCCATCGCCATCGAGATGGCCCAGGCCTTTGTCAGGCTCGGCTCGCGGGTCACCGTGATCCAGCGCAGCGGGCGGATCATGAAGCACGACGACCAGGCCCTGACCACCGAGCTGCGCCGGATCCTCGAGGACGAGGGGGTCACCTTCCTGCTGGAGGCCACCACCCGCTCGGTGCGGGCCGAGGGCGACAAACGCCTGGTGGATGTGGAGCAGGACGGGCGCACCTTCACGGTGGACGGCGACGCCCTCCTGGTGGCCCTGGGACGGACCGTGGACGTGGAGTCGCTCCGGCTGGACAACGCAGGCGTTGCCTACGACAAAAAAGGGGTCACCGTGGACGAGCGGATGCGCACCTCGCAGAAGCACATCTATGCCTGCGGCGACGTGACCGGAACGTTCCAGTTCACCCATGCCGCGGGTTACGAGGGGTCCATCGTGGTCTCCAATGCCGTGTTCCACCTGCCCCGCAAGGCCGACTACACCTCCTTTCCCTGGTGCACCTATGCCGCCCCCGAGCTGGCCAACATCGGCATGACCGAGGAAACGGCCCAAGGCCAGGGCATCGAGACCAGCGTGTGGACGGAAGAGCTTGCGGCCAACGACCGGGCCCAGGCCGAGGGGGCTGTCAGGGGCAGGATCAAGATGGTCCTCTCCGACAAGGGCGACCTCCTCGGGGTGCAGATCCTGGCCCCGAACGCCGGGGACCTCCTGGCCGAGTGGGTGGCGGTCATGAGCGGCAAGGTCAAGCTGCACACCCTGGCCGGGGCCGTGCACCCCTACCCCACCCTGGGGGAGCTGAACAAGGCCGTGGCCGGGAAAAAGGTGGGCGAGAAGCTGTTCTCGCCTGTGGTGAAGAAGGGGCTGAAGCTGTTCTTCGGCTTCAAGGGACGGGCCTGCGAGCCTGGGGAAGGCCCCGCTGAAACTGGAGGTGCATCATGAGATGGAGCATGGTTCTGACGGCACTGGTGCTGATCCTGGCCACGACACTGTGCGCCGGGGCAGGTGAAGCCATGTCCAAGCGTCCCCAGGAGGGTGCCAATGCCTCGATCACGGACCGGACCGGCGAGACCTGGGATCTCTCCCAGGCCGTGACCAAGGGGTTTGAGCCGCAGAAGTTCCAGCACGGCATCGGGAGGCACGCCTTCACGCCCCTTGATCAAAGCCGGCTCACGGACCGGCCCGAAGAGACGCCACACAACCTGCGGGTCATCGGCCTGGCCATTCAGGGGCAGGCCGTGGCGGTTTCCGTCCCCCTGCTCTCCCGGCACGAGATCGCCAATCTCGTTGTCGGCGGCAGACCAGTGGCCGTGGCCTACTGACCCCTGGCTGACCTGGCGGCCGTGTACGGCCGCGAACTCGAGGGCAGGGTCCTGACCATCGCCCCTTCCGGGTGGACCTACGAAAACGTGTTCGTGCTCTACGACAGGGAGACCGGTTCCCTTGGGTACCCCGACCGGCGGGGGCTCACATCCATACAGGGCGAGCTCTTCGGCAAACGTCTGCCCAAGCTCTCGTCAGAGGACACCAGCTGGGGCGCATGGGTCACGGATCACCCTGACTCGGCAATACTGCGCTGAACGAGCGGAACACGAGGAGACAGTGATGCAGATTGGATTGATAGGACTCGGACGCATGGGCATGAACATGGCCCGCAGGCTCCTTCAAGGCGGACACGAGGTCGTGGCCTACAACAGGACTGCGGCAAAGACCAAGGAGATCGGGAAGGAGGGGGCCGTGCCCTGCTTCAGCCTGGAAGAGCTGGTGGAGAAGCTCGCACCCCCCAGGGTGGTCTGGATCATGCTCCCGGCCGGCCCGGCGGTGGACGAGCACATCACCGAGCTGCGCGGCCTTCTGGATCCCGGGGATGTCCTGGTGGACGGGGGGAACTCCTGCTACCGGGACGACATCAGGC
>CAZUBS010000161.1:0-5267 GCA_964618595.1 uncultured Desulfohalobiaceae bacterium | reverse complement strand
GTCCATGGGCTCCTCTTCGGCCCCGGGGTCGAAGCTCTTCTCAGTGTGCACCCAGGACTCCACACGCTGGTACATCTCCCGGAACCAGGTCCCGGTATCCACTGACAGATCCCCGACCAGCTTGAAAAACGGCAGGGGCTGCAGGGTGATCTCTTCCGGCAGATCTGCGGTCTTGCAGTTGCAGGCCAGCCGCGGCCGCCCGTTGACCACCATGGCACAGGAGCCGCAGATGCCCGCCCGGCAGCAGAAATCGAACTGCAGGGAGGGGTCCTGCTCCTCGCGCAGCAGGTTCAGCACGATGAACAGGGTCATGTTCTCGAACTCTTCCAGCAGGAATCGCTGCATGTCCGGTTTTGAATCCGGGTCCTCGGGATTGTACCTGAAAATATTGAACACCAGCTGCCTGGCCATGTTACTTGTCCCCCTTTGCATCGCTTTCCATGGGGATGATCTTGCCCCCGCCATACCCCCTGTCCGCCGGGGGCATGATCATGACCTCCGTGGCCGGCTCGTAGCGCAAGGTGGGCAGGTCCGCCCCCTCTTCCCAGCTGGCCAGGGTGCGGTTCAGCCAGTCGCGGTCGTTGCGTTCGGGAAAGTCCTCCCTGGCATGGCTGCCCCTGCTTTCCGTCCGTTGCAGCGCCCCGTAGGCCGTGCACAGGGCCAGCTTGACCTGCCCCTCGATCTTCAGGGCGGCGGACAGCTCGGGGTTTGCGCCGCGCCCGTTGCTTTTCAGGCCAACCCTGCGGGCCCGGCCCAGGATCTCCTGCAGGTCGTCCACTGCCTGCTGCAGGTCATTGCCGTTGCGGAAGACGAACACGTACTTCATGAGCGTCTCCTGCATGGCGTTGCGCACCTCGTAGACATTCTCTTTGCCTTCCTGTCCGTTGACCAGGGCGGTGATGCGCTCCTGCTGCAACCGGGTGGCGCTGTCCACCAGGCCGGTGTCAAAGGTGGTCGTGGACCCCTTGAGAAACTCGACGACCTTGCGGCCCACGATGCGGCCGGCCACGATGGTTTCCGCCAGGGAGTTGCCGCCCAGGCGGTTGAACCCGTGCATGTCCCAGCAGGCGGCCTCGCCGGCCGAAAAGAGCCCCGTGAGGCCGTATGCCGCCCCGTCCTTGTTGGTGCGCACGCCGCCCATGCTGTAATGCTGTGTCGGCCGGACAGGGATGAGGTCGGTGATGGGGTTGACGCCCAGAAAGCTGGTGCAGATCTCGTACACCTCGCGCAGCTTCCCGGTGATGTGCTTCTCCCCCAGGTGGCGGATGTCCAGCCAGAGATGCTCGCCATAGGGGCTCTGGACTCCAAGCCCCTTGCGCATGTGCTCGGTCATGCGCCTGGAGACCACGTCGCGTGAGGCCAGCTCGGCCTTCTCCGGCTCGTAGACATGCATGAACCGTTCTTCGTTCTTGTCCAGAAGCGTCCCCCCGTCGCCACGGCACCCTTCCGTGACCAGGATGTCCGTGGGCACGATGCCGGTGGGATGGAACTGGATGGACTCCATGTTGCCAAGGGGCACCACCCCGGTGTCCAGGGCGAGTATCTGACCGCCGCCGTCGCAGATCACCGCATTGGTGGAGGCCTTGTAGATCTTGCCGAAACCGCCGGTGGCTATCAGGGTGGCCCGGGCCAGGTAGGCCTTGAGCCTGCCGGTTTTCAGGCAGCGGACCACGGCCCCGAAGCAGGTCTTCCCATCGTGGATCAGGGACACGGCCTCGACCTTGTCGTGCACCGTGACCCCGACCTCTGCAGCCTTGTTGTCCAGGGTGTAGAGCAGGGAGTGCCCCGTGCCGTCGGAAACATAGCAGGCCCGCCACTTGGCCGTCCCGCCGAAGTCGCGCGCGGTGATCAGCCCGCACTTCTCCTTAAGCTCTGTCTTCTCCATGAGCTCGCCGCCCTTGTAGTAGGTCGAGTGCCCCGGCACCACCCTGTTCCAGGGGCACCCCCAGAAGGACATTTCCCGGACCGCAATCGGGGCGGTCTCGGCGAACAGCTTGGCCACTTCCTGGTCGCACCCCCAGTCCGACCCCTTGACCGTGTCCTGGAAATGGACTTCAGGGCAGTCCCCTTTTCCCTTGATGCAGTTTCCCAGGGCGGCCTGCATGCCACCCATGGCCGCGGAGGAGTGGGAGCGCCGGGCCGGGACGATGCTCAGGCAGACAGCGTCGAAACCGCCCATGGCAGCCTCGACCGCCACCCGCTCCCCGGCCAGGCCCGCGCCGACGCACAGCAGATCTGAATGAATGACTTCCATGTGAAAATCCTCTCGCAATCCGTTGTAGAGATATCTTTTCCCCTGGTCCTCAAAGCCCCGGGGGCATGGTGCTTCTCAAAAGCAGGGAGCCGCGAGCGAGGCTGTGCGGCTCACACACCTGTCCTTTGGCTGGGCATCGAGCATCCCGGCGGTCACATATCCAGGGTGAAGAAGCGGAGCAGTGTCAGCAGGCCGATGCCGATGAAGGCGGCCACCAGGATCTTTTCGGCCTTCCTGGCCCTGCCCCGTGCATCACTCTTGATGAAACCCCACTTGACCCCGATGCGGTAGAGCCCCACGGTCACGTGCAGCTCCACCATGGGCAGCAGGACCAGATAGAAGGCCAGCCACCAGCCCCCCTGGACCCGGGCTGCGCTCTTGGAGGCCAGGATGGGCAGGTCGGTCAGGATGACCCAGAGGTGGATGGACCCCATGATGAGAATGATCATGGCGGTGACCACCTGCACCACCCACAGCCAGGTGTCCAGATGGCGCATGCGCCTGGAATGCCGCCACATCGCCGACTGCTCCCGGACCCGGAAGGGGATCTTGCGGGCGGCCAGCACGAAATGGAACAGGAAGATGAGCACGATGACCGGGCCCCCCACCTGGGCCATGTAAGTGGCCTCGAAGAACCAGGCAATGGCGTTCATGACCGAGGCCCCGAGCAGCACGCTGGCCACGAGCAGCAGGTGGGCCCACATGAACAGCACCAGGGCGGCCCCGGTCAGCATCTGGAGCCAGTCCAGGAATGCGGCCGTGCGGTCCGTCCGGCCTGTTTGCACATTTGCGGTAAAGCTCATACCTCCTCCTGACAGGTGTGGTGAACAACCCTCGCACAGAATGCACAGGCCAGGGAAAACAACACGCTCCGACGCAGTGGAATGTCCGGGCTGGGAAAAAACGAGAATGCCGATGTAAAGAATATGCCCTGCAAAGCCAAGGTGCCATGGGCCAGAGCCTTGTCCTTGGGCCTGTTGGACGGCGCCGCGCATTGATCATGTCCCATGTCCATGCCCCCGGAAACAAGATGCCTCACACTTCAAGCAGCCGGGCCGGGATCGAGCTCAAGCCCGCGCCCGGCCGCGAAACGCATTCTCCGATAAATGGGGGATCCTGACCTCACGTCCCGATGTGCCTGATCTCGGCTGCGAGACTGCCGCCGGTCAAACTGATGTGCACATACCCACCCAGGGCCAGCATCCCGGGATTGAGCACTTGTGTCCTGCCGATGGTGTCCCGGCTCACGGCTTCGTGGATGTGGCCGGTCAGGCAGACTTCTGGCTGGACCCTCTCGATGAAGTCGCGCACGGACCTGCTGCCCACGTGCTGCCCGCCCGGAAGCAGGTCGGTTGTGGTGTTGTAGGGGGGATCGTGGGAGACCAGGATGAGGTGCTCGACACCCCTGACCGCGGCAAAGGCCTGCTCCAGCCAATGTCCGATTTCCTTCTCCCCCACCTCCGAAGGGGTGTCAAAAGGCGTTGGCGTGGACAGCCCCACACCCATGAGGCCCACCCCGCGCTCGATCTCGACACCTGTGGCGTGGATGTTCATTCCGGCTTCGGTCAGGTAGTCAGACACCTCCGGGTAGTCCATGTTCCCGATCTGGGCATAGACGGTCTCGTTCAGATCCAGCGCGGTCTGCATGAGCTCCTCGGCCCTGGCCCGCCGGCCACGGTTGGTAAGGTCGCCGCTGATGATGATCCCCTGAGCCTCCGCAATCCCGGGCACCCGCTTCAGATTGCCGATATCCTCGTGGATGTCTCCCACGCCGATCCAGTACATCTCCCTGTCGCTCATATGCCTGACTTCCTCCTGGGCATTGCGGTTCAAAAAAGCAGCAGCCGGATCTTTTGCGGCCATCATTATCACTATCGACCCGGGTTGCAAGTCCGGGCCACGGCGGCTGAGGCTCCCCCGGAACCCTGCCTTGTGGACGGCGCTCACCCAATGTATGGTGCCCGAACCGGTGCATGGCTGAGCATTCAGGAATGTGCGGGCCACAGCCTTTGATGGACATCGACCGGACACCAGCGGCCCGGGCCGACGACCCGGAAACAGTCGAGACCACCCCCCCCTGAAACCATGGTGCAGCCGCAAGACAAAACGAGCCTCAGGAAGGAGCTGGCCGTGCGCCGCCGCGCGCTCTCCCCGGAGCAGGTGGCACGACGCAGCAGCAGCGTGCACAAGCTCCTGGAGGGGCTGGACAGCTGGCGCAGGGCCCGGGAAGTGATGCTCTACCTGCCGGTGAACAACGAGGTGGACACCTGGCCCCTGGCCAGAAAGCTGTGGAAGGGAGATGTCCGGGTGCTGCTGCCCCGCTGCCGGCCCGGATGCCCGGGGGTCATGGACCTGGCCTGCGTGGCCGGTGATGCGGAGATCCTGCCCGGCTCCTACGGTGTCCCCGAGCCGGACCCTTCCCGGTGCCAGGCCCTCGAATCGGTCTCCCCCGACTGCATCGTGGTTCCCGGTGTGGGATTTGACCGCATGGGATTCCGCATGGGCTACGGGGCCGGATACTACGACCGCTTCCTGTCCCGGCCGGAAGTGGCGGGCTCCCTGACCATCGGCCTGGCCTACCGCTTCCAGGTGGTCGACACCCTGCCCCGGGACCCCTGGGACCAGCCTGTGGACGTCCTGATCACCGAGACGGAGGTCCTGTGGCCCCGGTGAGCTGGATTCCCTTTGCCTTCCCCGGGGTGGCCGGTGTGGGCTGCGCCTTCACCACCAGGCAGGGCGGGGCGGGTCAGGGCCTCTACGCCCACGGCAACCTCTCCCTGGACGTGGGAGACAACCCCGGCCATGTCGCGATGAACCGGCGGCAGCTGTCGGAAGGACTTGGACTGGACCACTGGCTGGAGCTCGAGCAGGTCCACGGCACCGACCTTGTTGTCGATCCTTTGGCCGTGGGGCACGGATCCGCCCCGGATCCTTCACGGGGCAGGCCAGGCCACGGGCTGGCAACCAGCAGACCAGGCGCGGCCCTGGGGACCAAGACCCCACACTGTCCGCC
>CAZUBS010000160.1:0-5317 GCA_964618595.1 uncultured Desulfohalobiaceae bacterium | reverse complement strand
GACGAGGGAAGGATCGTTGTCGACGGCCTGGAGCTCAACACCAACAAGAAGAACCGCAGGATCGTGCGCACCGAGGTGGGCATGGTCTTTCAGTCCTTCAACCTCTTTCCCCACCTGACGGTGCGGGAGAACATCAACCTGGCCCCCCGGCTGGTGCGCGGCAAGTCCCGCCGGGCAACGGAATCAGCCACCAGGGAGCTGCTCGAAAAGGTGGGCCTGGCGGACAAGATCGACAGCTATCCCGCCCACCTGTCAGGAGGACAGCAGCAACGGGTGGCCATTGCCCGGGCCCTGGCCATGAAGCCCCGGGTGATGCTCTTTGACGAGGCCACCAGCGCCCTGGACCCGGAAATGATCGGCGACGTCCTGGGGGTGATGCGCTCCCTGGCCACGGAGGGCATGACCATGATCGTGGTCACTCATGAGATGGGGTTTGCCAGGGAGGTCGGCGACCGGGTGGTGTTCATGGAGCAGGGGCGCAAGGTGGAAGAGGCCGATGCCGAACGCTTCTTCACCCAGCCCCGCGAGGAGAGGACCCGGGCATTTTTGAGCAAGATCCTGGAAGCCTGAGGCAGCCCGCCCGGGCAGAGGTTTCGGAACGTTCATCAAGGAGAGGATTGATGTCACAAAGGAAGATCATGGCCCTTGTCCTGGTTGCAGCATGTTGCATGGCCGTTGTGCCTCTGGCCCAGGCCCAGGATGTGCGGCAAAAGCTTTCGCAGCAAAGCACCCTGGAGCAGGTGCTCGAGCGGGGCGTGCTCAGGGTCGGGTTCGCGACATTCGTGCCCTGGGCCATGAAGGACAAATCAGGGCAGTTCACCGGATTTGAAATCGAAGTGGCCGAGAGGCTGGCCAGGGACATGGGAGTCTCGGTGGAGTTTGTCCCCACCAAGTGGTCGGGGATTATCCCCGCACTGTTGACCGGCAAGTTCGACATCATTGTCGGGGGCATGGGCATCCTTCCGGAGCGCAACCTCAAGGTCAACTTCAGCAGGCCCTACGAGTACAGCGGCATGTCCATCATGGCCCACAAGGAGGTGGCCGCGGGGTTCGACTCCCTGTCCGACTTCAATGCCCCGGGGGTGACCATAGTGGCCCGCATCGGAACCACTGCCGCGGACGCTGTCAAGAAGTTCATGCCCCGGGCCGATCTGAGGCAGTTCGACGGGGAGTCCCAGGCCATCCAGGAACTTTTGAACGGACGGGCCCACGCCATGGTTGCCTCGGCACCGCTTCCGGCCTTCAC
The DNA here is from genome assembly GCA_964618595.1 of uncultured Desulfohalobiaceae bacterium. Classification (GTDB taxonomy): domain Bacteria; phylum Desulfobacterota; class Desulfovibrionia; order Desulfovibrionales; family CAZUBS01; genus CAZUBS01. The sequence continues at coordinate 4,071 of CAZUBS010000160.1, read as the reverse complement.
CGTGGCCGACAACCCCGACAAGCTCTTTCTGCCGCTTGAGGAGACCTTCACCCGGGAACCCATCGGCTTTGCCGTGCGCAAGGGCGACCCTGACTTCCTGAACTTCCTGGACAACTGGATCCTGGTCGTGGACTCCCAGGGCTGGCTCAAGGAGCGTTACGCCTACTGGTTCACCACCAAAGAGTGGGAGCCGGAGATCAGGTAGGCAATGGTGAGGCCGTTGCTGCGAAGGGTTGTTCAGTGAACAGGCAGGGAAATATTGAGGCATAGACCGGCGTTTTCCGTGCTCGATCTGGGGCTGTTGCTGGTCGTTGCGGGGCTGGTGGGCTGGTTCGGTTACACTGTCGTGACCGGCGTGGACTACAACTGGGACTGGGGAGTCATCCCCCAGTACATGTTCCGTCACGATCCCGAGCGGGGCTGGGTGCCGAGCGTGCTGATGCAGGGGCTGCTCACCACCATCCGCCTCAGCCTCTGGGCCACGGTGCTGGCCACCGTCCTCGGCACGATCCTGGGGTTGTGCCGTGTCAGCCGCTCCCTGTTCAACCGTCTCATCGGCCGGACCTATGTGGAGTTCGTCCGCAACATCCCCCCCCTGGTCTGGGTGTTTGTCTTCTACTTCTTCTTCAGCGACCAGATCCTGCCGCTTGTGGGCGCTGAAGACTTTGTCAGGTCCAGGCCCGAAGGGGTGCAGGAGTTTCTGGCCCTGGTGCTGGCTCCACCGGGACGGGTCGCGGCCTTTTTGTCGGCAGTGCTGACCCTGGCCCTGTACGAGGCATCCTATATCACGGAGATCATCCGTTCCGGGATACAGTCCATCGAAAGGGGGCAATGGGAAGCGGCCCACGCCCTGGGCCTGTCCCCCTGGCAGCGCATGCGCCACGTGATCCTGCCCCAGGCCATGCGCCGGGTCCTCCCCCCCATGACCGGGCAGTTCATCTCCACCATCAAGGACTCGGCCATTGTCTCGGTCATCTCCATCCAGGAGCTGACCTTTCAGGGCATGGAGTTGATGGCCGCCACATACAGAACCTATGAGATCTGGATCACCATCACATTGCTCTACCTCGCCCTGACCCTGAGCCTCTCCCTTGTGGCCAGGAAGCTCGAGCTGAAACTTGAGCGCAGCGAAGCATAGCCCCGGGGCGCTCACGGCCTGCACGTTCGAGCGGAGCCCCTGATGTTGTGCGGGGACCTTTCCGACCGTGAGGCGGAAAGGTCTCAGCCAAGCATTGAGATTTTCCGCAAAAGCGTTCTATACTTCAAGGATAGTCGGAGAAAAACTTCGGAACAACACACAGCACGGGAGATGGGGGACAACATGGAGCGCACGTACGACGTCGTGGTCATCGGAACAGGGCCCGCAGGCGGGACCATTGCCCCGTTCTGCGCGCAACAGGGGCTGAAAACCGCGGTCGTTGACGTGAGATCCTCGTACGGCGGGGTGTGCCCCCTTCGCGGCTGCAACCCCAAGAAGGTCCTGGTGGATGTCTCCGGGGTGGTCAGAAGCCTTCAGAACCTGCGGGGCAAGGGGCTCTCCGGCGGCATCGAGGTGGACTGGCAGGAGCTGATGCGATTCAAGCGCACCTTTACCGAGCCCGTTCCCGAAGCCGTGATCGACAGCTACAAAAAGAAGGGAATCGACACCTACTTCGGCCGGGCAAGCTTTGAAAAAGACCACAGCCTGCGCGTCGGGGATCACGTTCTGAGGGCGGAGACCTTTGCGGTTGCCAGCGGCTCCGTTCCCAACCCGCTCGGCATCCCAGGGGAGGACCTTCTCATCACCAGCGCCGAGTTCCTGGAGCTGGAGACCCTGCCGGAAGAGCTGCTCTTCGTGGGGGGCGGGTACATTGCCTGCGAGTTCGCCTGCGTGGCCGCCCTGTCCGGGTCCAAGGCCACCCTGGTCATACGCAGCGAACGTGCTCTGCGCGAGTTCGACCTCGACCTGGTGCGGCTTCTGATGCGCTCCATGTCAGACATCGGCATCGAGGTGCTCTACAACATGCCCATCAAGGCTGTGGAACAGAACGGGGGCGCTTTTGTCTTCCGCGGCGGCAAGGAGGGGAAGGATACCTTGCGGGCACAGGGCATCGTGCACGCCGCGGGCAGGGTGCCGGATGTGGCCGATCTGGGTCTTGAGCGCATCGGCGTAACTGCCTCCAGCCGGGGCATCGCGGTCGACGGGTACATGCAGAGCGTGTCAAACCCCAGGGTCTATGCGGCCGGGGACGTGGCGGCCGCCGGTTACATGCTCACTCCCTCGGCCAGCCTGGGGGGGGAAGTGGCGGCACACAACATGGTCAACGGGAAGAGCACCCAGGTCGATTTCACCGGGATCCCCAGCGTCTGCTTCACCTCCCCCCCGCTGGCCAGGGTGGGCATGTGCGAGGAGGAGGTGCGTGACAAGGGCATCAGCTATCAGAGGCGCTACAAGGAGACCGGTTCGACATTTTCCTCGCGCAAGATCGGGGAAAAGCACTCGGGGTACAAGCTGCTCACAGAGGAGGGCAGCGGGAGGATACTGGGAGCGCATTTGCTGGGGCACAACGCCGACGAAGTGATCAATGTCTTTGCCCTGGCCATGCGCCTCGGCCTCACGGTGGATGAGCTGCGCAAGGCTGTGTGGGCCTACCCCACCTATATCTACGACATCGGGCACATGCTGCCTTGACCGGGAAGAATTGGAGACACCACCATGACTGCTTGCTGCCTGGAACACGGACGGCCCCACATGCGCACCAAGGTCATCGCCACCCTTGGCCCTTCCTCCATGGAGTACGAGGTCATGCGGGCCATGGTCGAGTTCGGCGTGCGCATCTTCCGCCTCAACTTCTCCCACGGAGGGGCGAACTCCTTTGCCGAGGCCATCCAGAACATCCGCAGGCTGGAGAAGGAGCTGCACCTCCCCCTGACGGCCATGGGAGATCTCAGCGGGCCGAAGATCCGCATCGGCCGGGTCGACGGGTCGCCCGTGCAGGTCACCAAGGGCGACAGGGTCTTTCTGGGTCTGCCGGACCACCGGGACCAGGCCTGCGGGCACGTCTTTCTCAGCCTCGATGAACCGGCTCTGTTCAGGGGCCTGGAAAAAGGCATGGCCGTGACCTTAAGCGACGGCATGCTGCGCTTCGAGGTCGTGGGTGTGTGCCGGAACGAGGCCCTGTTCGAGTTGGAGGCGCAAAACGACGGACTGCTCTCCTCGCACAAAGGCATCGCCTTTCCAGGGAGGTCGCTGGACCTCCCGGCCTTGACGGAGAAGGATTTTCAGGACCTCTACGAAGGGTTGGACCTGGGGTTGGACGCGGTGGCGCTGTCCTTTGTGCAGCGCCGGGAGGACGTGGACGAGCTGCGCTACGAGATCAGGAAACGGGGCAGGTGGGTCCCGGTGGTGGCCAAGGTGGAGCGGCAGAACGCAATGGACAACCTGGATGCCATCGTGGAGCTGGCAGACGTGGTCATGGTGGCCAGGGGCGACCTGGGCGTGGAATGCCCCATGTCCTGCGTGCCTGTTTTGCAGAAGAAGATCATCCGGGCCACCCGGCATGGCCAGAAGGCCTCCATCGTGGCCACACAGATGCTCCTGTCCATGGTCAAGAGCCCCATGCCGACCCGTGCGGAATCCGCAGACGTGGCCAACGCCATCCTGGACGGCGCGGATTGCGTCATGCTCTCCGAGGAGACAGCCATCGGCGATTACCCCGTGGAGGCGGTCAAGGTCATCCAGGACATCAGCCAGAGCGCCGAGGCCTACTATCTGGAGCGCACCCAGGGCCCGTTCGTCCCGAAAAAGGAGCGCAACCCGGTCAAGTACCTGACCTATGCCGCCAGCCTGCTGGCGGAGAACCTGGACAGTGCTGCCCTGGTCTGCCACACCAGCAGCGGGTCTACGGCCAGGCTGCTTGCAAGCCGGCGCCCCAAGCAGCCCATCTACGGGCTGACCCCCACCCCGGCGGTGGTCAAGATGCTCAACTTCTTCTGGGGAGTGCGGCCCCGCCTGGTGGAGGAGACCATGGCCAGCCACCTGGAGCGGGCCGAACAGTTCATTGAAAATTTGGAGGACATCAAGCACGGCGA
>CAZUBS010000159.1:0-5338 GCA_964618595.1 uncultured Desulfohalobiaceae bacterium | reverse complement strand
AGCATGCTTCCATCACGGTTCAATTTCGCGTCCATGGCCTTCCTCCTCAAAAAAGCTCCACGTTGTCGCCAAGCCCCTTTTCTTCCGGCGAACCCTGGTTCCGCCCCCCGGGGACGGGAACCTCTTCGCCAGAAAGGTGAATGGTCCTTTCGGCATCCATGGTGTAGCGACCAAAGGCCTGCTGCAGGAAATCGGGGGGGGTGAGGCGCTCTCCTGCCGGCAGGTGACCTTCCAGAGAGCCGGCCGTGTCGCCGATGGCCCGCACCAGGCGGCTGAGCTCCTGCCCGAGGCCGAGGTGGAAGCCCGTGGACTCGACCCGGTCCATGATCGTGAAGACCAGCTGCTCCCCCTTGGCGGACAGGTCCCGCTCCTTCTGCCTTACCTTGCCGTCCACGGCTCGAAGTCGCTGCACGGAGACAGCGTGTCGGGCGAGCGTGTCCCGGATGGGGCCGACGTCCATGAGCCGCAGTGAGACCGCCTGCAGCCGCTGGGCTGCCTGCTGCATGCCGGCCAGTCTGGCAGCGACCTCCTTGCCCAGCCCGGCAGCCTGCTCAGCAAGGCCCTTGACGGCCGTGGCCAGCACACCCATGGCTGTCCCGCACTCATGCACGTGAGCTGCCTTGACGCTGGCGTTCAGGGCAATGATCTCGATGGAGGCGCCCATCTCCTCGATCCGGTCCGCAAACCCGGCCATGTCCTCCACCAGGACAGCGAAATCGTGCATGCCCTGCCCAATACAGCCGCCCTGGGTCGCCAGATCTTCAATGCTCTGGGACACAGCCCCTATGGCATCTTCCACCAGGGAGAGGGCGGTGTGTCCCTGATCCACGCCCAAGCCGTGGGACATCCGGCCGCTGATCCGTTCAACGCTTCCGGCAACCCGGCCGGTGTTGTCCAGAATGGATTGAACGGCCTGCACCAGCCGGTCCCTGGCGCTTGTCGTCTGTCTTTCCTGCAGCCGGCAAATCTCCGCAATCCAGGATGCCACCTCGGCCGGCTCGAAGGATTCCAAACCACTCAACGCCTTGTCCCTGGCCAGGTCGGCTCCATCCCTCAGTGCTTGGGCGGCGTGCTCCACCTGCTGTCTGGTGATGTCCTGAAACTGCATGGCGGCCACTATCTCCGCCATACCGTGCGCGACCTCCTGCATGGTTCGGGACACTGTCTGAACGTGCTCCGCTGCCTTGTCCATGAACAGCTCCAGATCCTCGAGGCTCTTGTGCAGCCGGCCCGAGGTCCGGGCGGCGCTGGCCTCATGAATCTCCGTGACCCGAACAACGTTCCCGCGCACCAGGCCCAGGAGATGGGCCAGCACCTTGCTGCGGCCGGCCATGCTTTCCGAGGCCTGGGCAATGTCCCGGGTGAGCAGGCCCACGTCATCTGCCAGGCTGATGAAGGAGTTTCCCCCTTCCCCCAGCCTGGCGCTCTCGATCCGGGTGGACATTCGCAGGGCCTTGAGGTGACGCACCACCCGGCTGAAGTCCTTCAGGAGTCCTTCCAGGTCGATCAGGCAGTCGTCTATCACCGTCAGGTCGCCGTGCACCGAGCCGGCATCCCACTCGTTGAGAACAGCTGGAATGCTTTCCCCGGCCAGGTCATGTCTGACGGTGCGCACCTCCTCTCCAGAGGCAAGTGCGTTCAGCTCGAAGGCGTCCTCGGCCAGCTCCTGCACCCCGCCCCGTATGTGCTGCAGCCAGCGGCCAAGGGACAGCACGTCGTTCTCCCTGCCGGGTATGACACGCTCCAACTTTCCGGCCAGGGTGCACAGCTCCTCCGGAAGGTCCCCGAGCCGTTCGAGAAGCGACCGCTGCTCACTCCCGGGCATGCCCGGTCTCGCTGGATCGGTTGGGATTCCAGTCCCGGCTGCCGGTGCTTGGGCCTTGCTGCTCCCGGCTGAGCGCGGCCAGGCGGGTGGCCTCCCGGGCGCTTACCGGGCGCGAGAACAGGTAGCCCTGTCCCAGGTCCGCCCCCCACTCCTTGAGGGTCATGAGCTGCTGCAATGTCTCCACTCCTTCGGCCACCACCCTGAGGCCGATACCCCGGCCAAGGGAGAGCACGGCCTTGACAATGTCCGGGTCGGCCACCGACTCGATGCCGCTTCGGCTGACAAAGGAACGGTCGACCTTGATGGCGTCCAGGGACAGCTTCTGCAGATGGGACAGGGAGGAGTAACCCGTGCCGAAGTCGTCCAGCACCACCGAGATGCCCATGCTGCGCAGGATGTCCACCACCTGCCGCGACCTCTCCAGATCACGGATGATCGACCCCTCGGTGATCTCCAGGCAGAGGAGCCCGGGGCTGCACCCTGTCTCCTGGATGACCTGCCGCACGACCTGCAAGAAATCGGGATGCAGGAGCTGGGCGCCTGAGATGTTCACCGCCAGCCGCGGCGGGCATCCGGCAAAGCTCTGCTCCCACTCCCGGAGCTGGGCGCATGCCTTGCGCAACAGCAGGGTTCCCAGGGACATGATCATGCCCCGCTCCTCGGCCAGGGGAATGAACACATCGGGAGGGACCATGCCCTTTCCCGGCACGGTCCAGCGAGCCAGGGCCTCAAACCCTTCGAGCCGTGAGTCGCCGAACCTGTGTATAGGTTGGTAGTAGAGCTCGAACCGCTCCTCCTCGATGTCCCGGAGCATCTCAACCTCCATGGCCAGACGTTCGCGCTCCTTGTCGGTCACCCGTCCGTCGGTCAGCCAGTATTCCACGCCTTCACGCTTGGCCCGGCTCATGGAAGAGATCACGCTCTGAACCACCTCCCCTTTTGTGGCCTGCTCCCCGTTGCGGCAGAAGGTCACCCCGGAATGGAAACGAAGATGGACCGGCACGTCTCCGGCCATGTACTGCTGGGCCAGCGTCGAGGCGGCTTCGGCGTGCCATGCGTCAAACCCCTTCTTGTCAGTGACGCCCCAAAGAAGGATCAGGAACTGGTCCCCGCCGAACCGGGCCACCAAGTCCTGCACCCCGGTGGTGGCCTTCAACCGGGCCGCGAACTCGCAGAGCAGCTCGTCCCCGGTCACGTGGCCAAAGACCTCGTTGATGACCTTGAATCGGCTTATGTCCAGGAAGACGACCGCGAACCCCGGACCGGACATGTGCTCCAGCTCGGTCCCGAGCCGCTCCAGAAACAGCTCCCTGTTCAGGATGTTGGTCACGCTGTCGTAGGTGGCCAGGGCAACGATTTCCTCCCGAGCCAGCCGCAGGGGGGTGATGTCCTTCAGGGAGACGATGCGCAGCGTGCTCCTGGGGACCACGGACACCGTGGCCAGCACGTGCCGGTCCCCATTGTGCCTTGTACGGAACCGGAACTCGTACCGCCGTGGGGCGAATCCTCCGGCACATCGGCTCCTGTGGTAGCCCAGGACCCGTTCCCGGTCTCCGTCGTGCACCAGGTCCATCCACTTGATATCCCCGGCCAAATCCTTGCGGCAGAGCCCGGACAGCTCCACGAAGTCCGTATTGAGCGCATGGATTGTCAGGTCTTCCCCGAGCAGGGCCGTGGCCGATCCGGTATTTTCAAAGAGCACCGAGTTGATGAGCTGCTGCTGCTTGAGCCTGCCCTGGAGGAGCGTTACCCGTGATGGGTTGCGGTTCCAGCCTGACTCGAGACGGTTGGCATCCTCCTTCATCCATGCTCCTTGTCCCGTGACGGGTTGCGCAGATTTTACGCATTCAGCCATTAGTCTTGATCCTTTCATGGTTTCCTTGAGTCCATTGGGCCCCGGACCGCCCCGGCGGACTTCCCGCCGGGGCTTGCCGTCGCCGGTTTCATGCCGCCTCTGCCGTTGGGGCTTCATCCTGGAGCGCGCCGAGCCTGGCCAGTTCCTCGCCCGAAAAGACCATTTCCACGTCCAGGATCATGACGAACTGCTCCTCCAGCTTGCCCACCCCCTTGAGGAAGGCGGTGTCCAGTCCGGTACCCATGTTGGGCGTGGGCATGGTGTTGTCCTTGGTGAGTTCGAACACCTCCCGGACCGAGTCGGCCAGGGAACCGATGACCAGCAGTTCACCCCCCACCGCGACCTCGACGATCACGATGCAGGTGTCCACCGTCCTCTCTGTCCGGCCCAGGCCGAACTTTTCCTTCAGATCGACCACGGGCACGGCGTTGCCGCGCAGGTTGATGATGCCGCGCATGTAAGAGGGCATCCTGGGCACCCTGGTGATGGTCTGCATCTCCAAAACCTCGCGGACCTTGCCGATGTCCAGGGCATAGACCTCTCCTGCCAGTACGAAGCTGAGCAACTGGCCTGCTCCCATGTTCTTGGTCTCCATCAGGTCCTCCTAGAAGCGCTCAAAAGCTGCGTCGTCAGCGTCCATGTCCAGAGTCAGTGCCGGCCCGGCCGTGTCTTTGGACGCGCCATTGCCACCGTGGCCCAGCTCGATCCGCTTGGCGCCCGCTGTGAGCACGGTCTGGCCGGACGGGGACTTTTTTGTCCTCCCACGGGAGCGGCTCTCGTCCCGGACCTTGAAAAAGCCCATGGTGGCCTGGAGCTGCTCCGCCTGCGAGGAGAGCTCTTCGGAGGTGGAGGCCATCTCCTCGGAGGCCGAAGCGTTCTGCTGGATGACCTGGTCCAGTTGCTGAATGGCCTTGTTGATCTGCTCGGCTCCGGAGTTCTGCTCGTGGGAGGCCGCGGCGATCTCCTGCACCAACCCGGCCGTGCGCTGGATGTCCGGCACGATGCGCTCCAGCATCTGGCCGGCCTTGTCGGCCACGTCCACGCTGGAGGAAGACAGCTCGCTGATCTCGTTGGCCGCGGTGCCGCTGCGCTCGGCCAGCTTGCGCACCTCGGCCGCCACTACGGCGAACCCCTTGCCGTGCTCGCCGGCCCTGGCCGCCTCGATGGCCGCGTTCAGGGCCAGAAGATTGGTCTGGCGGGCGATCTCCTCGATGATGGAGATCTTGTCCGCAATCTTCCTCATGGCTTCCACGGTCCGGGACACGGCTTCCCCTCCCTCCCGGGCGTCCTCGGCCGCCTTGATGGAGATCTTTTCGGTCTGCTGGGCGTTGTCCGCGTTCTGGCGGATGTTGGCCGACATCTGCTCCATGCTCGAAGAAATCTCCTCGATGGACGCGGCCTGCTCGGAGGCGCCCTGGGAGAGCTGCTCGGAAGAGGCGGACATCTCCTGACTGCCCGAGGCAGTGTTGTCCGCGGCTGACAACACCTCGCCCACCACCTCGGACAACCGCTCGACCATGTTTTTCATGTCCGCGAACACGCCCGTGACGCCTTTTTCGCCCTGGTGAAAAGTGATATTCAGGTCGCCCTGGGAGATCTTGTTGGCCATGTCCGCTATGACCACCGGGTCTTCGCCGAGCTGGCGCATGACGCCCCTG
>CAZUBS010000158.1:0-5341 GCA_964618595.1 uncultured Desulfohalobiaceae bacterium | reverse complement strand
GGCCCTGGGGCACGCTCCCGAAGACCTGGAGGTGGTGCTGGTCCAGCTGGTCAACCTGCTGCGGGGGGGGGAGCAGCTGACCATGTCCAAGCGGGCCGGGAACTTCGAGACCCTGGCCGATGTCTGCGCCGAGGTCGGGGTGGACGCCACCCGGTTCATCTTTTTGAGCCGCAAGAGCGACAGCCCCCTGGACTTCGACCTGGAGGTTGCCCGGCAGCAGTCCATGGACAACCCGGTCTACTACGTGCAGTACGCCCATGCCAGGATCTGCTCGGTCAAGCGCAAGGCAGGGGAGCAGGGGCTGACGGCCGACCCCGACGACTTCAGCGTCCTGGACCGCCTCGCAACGGCTGAGGACCTGACCCTGCTCAAGACCCTGGACCGTTTCCCGGATGTCCTGGCCAGCTGTTCCCGGACCATGAGCCCCCATCACCTGAGCTATTATCTGCAGGAGCTGGCCGGGGAGCTGCACCGCTACTACAACATCCACCCGGTGCTGACCGCCCCCGACCCGGAGACGGTCCAGGCCAGGCTGCGCCTGCTCGACGCCGTGGCCCAGGTGGTGCGCAACGGCCTCCAGCTCCTGGGTGTCTCGGCCCCCGAAACCATGTAGACCGGCGTCCCCTTATGGCCAAGACAAAACGCACGCCCAAGAAGACCGGGAAGTCCCACAGCTTCGAGTTTTCCACTGCCGGACTGGTTTCCCTCGGCCTGTTCGGCCTGATGGTGCTGATCTGGATCTTCATCTTCGGGGTACTGGTCGGTCGCGGCTACCGGCCCGAGGTGCTCATCCCGCAGCTCTCCAGGGTCCTGCCCGAGGCAAAGACCCAGGTGGAGCCGCCCCCCCCTGCCGAACCCATGCGCTATGACGTGCTCACCGCGGAAGAGCTCGACTTCCATGAGACTCTGCAGTCCAAACCCCTTGTCCCGCCACCGGGCGGGTCGGAATCCCCGGCTTCACGGACAGCACAGCCCCCCCCACGGACCACTGCCACGACACCGCCCGGGACGGCCCGGGTGCCTGCAGAGACGCAGGCCTCGGCCGAGGACGCGGGGCCCAGGTTCAGGTTTGTCTACCAGGTGGGCTCCTTCAAGTCCCCGGCCCAGGCCAGGGTCAACCAGGATCTGCTCAGGTCCAGGGGCCTGGATGCCTCCATTTCCCAGGCCACGGTTCAGGGCACCAGCTGGCACCGCATCGAGGTGGCCTTTTCCGGGACCGAATCAGAAGCCCGGGCCTTCCGCGAGCGTCTCCGCTCCCTGGGTGTTTCAGAAGCTTTCCTTCGCAGCAAAAAACAACTATAGGGTCTGCCTCGGAGCTGCTGCGCCGGCTCCGAAGACATACCCCACGGAGGTAACGCATGACCATCGTTCCCACCAAAGCCTTCTTCACCACGGGTATCGGACGCCATAAGAACAAGCTGCAGTCCTTTGAGCTGGCCCTGCGGGACGCGGGTATCGAAAAACAGAACCTGGTCTACGTGTCCAGCATCCTCCCCCCCAGGTGCAACATCGTCTCTGTTGAGGAGGGTATCCGTCTCCTGCAACCGGGACAGATCACCTTCTGCGTCATGGCCAGAAACGCGACCAACGAGAAAGGCCGCCTGGTCGGTTCCGCCGTGGGCGTGGCCTTTCCAGCCGACTCCACCCGCTACGGGTACATCTCCGAGCACACTGCGTTCGGGGCTGACGAACGCGAGATCGGCGACTTTGCCGAAGACCTGGCCTCGACCATGCTGGCCACGACCCTGGGCATCGAGTTCGATCCGGAAAAGGACTATGACGAAAGGCGCCAGATCTATCTCATGAGCGGGTACATCGTTGACTCGAGATCAGCCCCCTGCGTCACCATCGGCGAAGCCGGGGTCTGGACCACCACGCTTTCCGCGGCAGTCTTTCTGGCCTGAAAACCTCGGCACCAAACCGGGCATCCCCAATGCGCCCAGAGGCCCGCTCTCCTGCCGAGGCGGGCCTTTTGCGTCTTGGGATGACACCCGCAGTGGTGTACGGTAAGGATGGGTCATGAGCAAAGAGTACATCCGAAAAATCGAATCCCTGGGCGATCCGGCTGAGGAGGGCTTTTCCGAGCTGGAGTCCCTCGACCCCGACCGGATCGAGACCTTCGAGGAGCTGCTCACGGCCATGTCCCGGACCTCTTTTGGTGGTCGCCGCCTGGGCGAGGCCCTGGACGTGCTCGAAGCCATGGTCTCCGACCCCGACTGCCTGGTGGTGGGAACATTTTCCGGGGCCATGACCGTGGCCAAGATGGGAACCATCATCTGCAAGATGATCGAGGAGGGCTGGCTGAACATCGTGGTCTCCACCGGCGCCCTCATGGCTCACGGCTTCATCGAGTCCATCGGGCTCAAGCACTACAAGTACGAGCCCGGCCGCATGGACGACACGGCCCTGTTCAAAAAGGGCTTCAACCGGGTCTACGACACCCTGGAGCCCGAGGCCAACTTCACCAGGGCCGAACGGGTCGTCCATGCCGTGATGAAGGAGATGGACGCGACCGGGGAGCTGAGCTCCGAAGCCGTGTGCGCAGCCATCGGCAGGTATCTGGCCGAAAATGTCGAGGGCCGCGGCATCCTCAAGAGTGCCCATGAAAAGGGTGTGCCCGTGTACATACCGGCCTTCACCGACTCGGAGCTGGCCCTGGACATCGCCACCCACATCCTGCGCCACAGCACCAGTGTGATCGAGGAGGTCGACTCACCCGGGAGCCACCTGCCCTACGGCTTCAACCCTTTTCTCGACCTCTTCAGCTACACCCGCCGGGTGTGCGCTGCCAAGCGCATCGGCATCTTCACCATCGGCGGGGGCGTGCCCCGCAACTGGGCCCAGCAGGTCGGACCCTTCGTGGAGATCGCCTGCCAGCGGGTGCCGGGCCTGGAGCTTCCCGTGCGCCGATTCCACTACGGGCTGCGCATCTGCCCCGAACCCGTGCACTGGGGTGGGCTGTCGGGATGCACCTACCAGGAGGGCATTTCCTGGGGCAAGTTCGTGCCCCCCGAGGAGGGCGGCCGCTTTGCAGAGGTCCTCAGCGACGCCACCATTGCCTGGCCCATCCTGATCAAGGGGCTGCAGGAGCGGTTGGGGAAGAGGCAGGCTCAAAGCTGAAAGCTCAAAGCTCAAAGCAAGAAGGACTTGCTTGTTGTTTATGGCTGGGAGCTGAAGGTGATGCAAAAGAGTGCGTACTCCAATCGAGAAACAGAGTGCACCCGCCTGGTGCCTTTCCTTTCAGCTTTGAGCTTTCAGCTTTGAGCTTCAAAAGTATTCCTCTTGCCTTGAGCCTGCCTGTATGCTGACGGAACTGAGCGTTGAAAAGCTCGTCCGGCGGAGACGGGGGCTGTGCCGGTTGCCGGGCGGCGGCAAGGCCGTGCAGCGCATTCTCGAAATCGCCGGCCTGCGCCGCCTGATCTGCTTCTCCTGCGACGCGGTCAACTCCTGCCGTGACCTGAAACCCCTACCACAAGAAAGCAGCATTGGGCACGGATCCTGCCCGCGCTCCCCCTGCCGGGGTACTCGCAGGGTCCGTTTTCCGAGCAAGGCCGAATGTGCTGGACGGGCCCCGGCATTTTTGCCATGACCGTGCATCGTTTCTCCCTGAGTCACACCCTTCCCCGGCAGGTCGGTTATGATTGAAGACCACATCCAGAAGCTCTGGCTGGGCAGCTACGACGACGAGGTCAAGCCCCACATCCATTACGAGAACCTCCCGGTCTTTGCCTACCTGGACCGCACTGCCGAACGCCACCCCAAGCGCACGGCCATCGTCTTCCGCAACTGGTCGGTCAGCTACAAAAAGCTGCGCCGGTTGACCGAAACAGTGGCCGCAAACCTCCAGGCCAACGGGCTGCGTCAGGGAGAGCGCGTGGCCATCATGCTCCCCAACCTGCCCCAGACCATCATTGCCTACTGGGCCGTGCTCAAGGCGGGCGGCGTGGTGGTCATGACCAACCCCCTGTACATGGAGAAGGAGCTGGTCCACCACTTCAGCGACTCAGGGGCCAGGATCCTGATCACCCTGGACATGGTCTGGCCCAAGCTCAAGCCCCTGCTGCCGCAGTTCAAGCTGCGCCGGATCTTCGTGACCAGCATTGCCGACTCCCTCCGCATCCCCCTGAATTTACTGTACAGGTTCCAGACCAGAAAGGAGGGAACCGCGCCTGCGGTGCCCTATGACGACAAGCACGTGCTGCGCTGGAAGAAGCTCCTGAAACGGGGTCCCGAACTCAAGCGCCAGCGCATCAACCCCAGCCGCGACCTGGCCCTGCTCCAGTACACCGGCGGGACCACCGGGGTGTCCAAAGGGGTCATGATCACCCACTCCAACCTGGGGGCCAATCTGCAGCAGTGCCTGGCCATGCTGCACGAGATCGGCCGGGAGAAGGAGACCTTTCTGGGGCTGCTGCCCTACTTCCATATCTACGGCCTGACCGTGTGCCTCAATCTGGGCGTGGCCGTGGGCGCCACGCTGGCGCCCTTCCCCCGTTTCGTCCCCCAGGACGTGCTCAAGATCATCCACAAGGTCAAACCCACGGTCTTCCCGTCTGCCCCGGCCGTGTTCCTGGCCCTGCTGCAGCAAAAGGACATCGACAAGTACGACCTGTCCTCCATCCGCTACTGCGTTTCGGGCTCTGCCCCCATCCCTGTGGAGGCCATCCACAAGTTCAAGGACCGCACCGGCGCGGAGATCATCGAGGGGTACGGGCTGACCGAAGCCTCCCCCATCACCCACCTCAACCCCCTGCGCAGAAAACGCAAGATCGGCTCCATCGGCCTCCCCTTCCCAGACACCGACGCCTGCATCGTGGACCAGGAGGTGGGCACCGTGACCCTGGGTCCGGGCAAGGTGGGCGAGCTGGTCATCCGGGGCCCCCAGGTCATGCGGGGCTACTGGAACCTGCCGGACGAGACCGCCAGCGCCATTCGCAACAACTGGCTCTACACCGGCGACATCGCCTACATGGACGAAGAGGGCTACTTCTACATCGTGGACCGCAAGAAGGACATGATCATCTCGGCCGGCTACAACATCTACCCGCGGGAGATCGACGAGGTCCTGCACGAAATCGACGGGGTCAGGGAGGCGGTGGCTGTGGGCATCCCCCACCCCACCCGGGGGGAGATCGTCAAGGCCTTTATCGTGGCCGACCCCGCGGCCGACCTCAAGCGGGGCGACGTCATTGCCCACTGCCGCAGGAAGCTGGCCAACTACAAGGTGCCGAAGAAGGTCGAGTTTCGCACCGAGCTGCCCAAGACCCTGGTGGGCAAGGTCCTGCGCCGCACGCTCAGGGATGAGGAGGTGCGAAGGCAGGAAGGGCTGGAAGCTGGAAGC
>CAZUBS010000157.1:0-5365 GCA_964618595.1 uncultured Desulfohalobiaceae bacterium | reverse complement strand
TAAAAGTTTGCCAAGATTGAACGCTTTTTCTTGTCAGAAAACTATCGTCCGCATTCGCTGACGTAACAGTATCCCCGATTCGCCGGCCAATCCGGCAGCGGTCATTGAAGACCGCTCGACTCCATTTCCAGCTCACCGACCGGATTGGAACGACTCTTGTTTATGACTTGGGAAACAGGAGTCCACCATGCAGATATTTCCCTCTCCAGACCAGGTCACTGCCTTCAAAAGTGACTGTTTTGCTCCGGGAAGCGGCGGGGCCAAGGGATGCGGTGTCTTCTCCCCGGTCCTTGAGGCCGTGCTTGCCGGGCAGGGGTCGGAGGTGGATGCCGCGCCTACCTGAGGCAGGTCATCCAGGGCAAGCTGCGGGTCCCGCAGCGACACGAGGCTGGAAAAGGGTCCACTGGACATGTCCAAAGCGGTCGGCAGGGAAGAATTTGCCGCTGTGCGCAGGGTCTTGCGTGAAAAAGGCATGGACGACCTGGATATCGGTGAGTTGGAAGCGCTGGTCGCAGAAGGGAGTCTGACCTGGGCGGAGCTGCTGCAGCGCGTCCAGGCGATGCAGTCGGAAAATGGTGTTCAGGCTGCCGAGCTCGACCTGAACGAGCAGCGCCGGCTCCAGGTCCTGCTGCAAAAAATCGGTATTCCTGCACAGGAGGCGGAAGCCCTGGCAACGTCCCGTGACCGGCTGTCACCAGAGGAGCTGCACAACCGGATTCTCCAAGCCCTGGAAAAGCTTCCGGAAGATGCAAAGATTTCCGTCGATGCCGGGGAGCTGGGCATTCTGGCCCGGGCACTGGGCATGCCCGGTGAGCAGTTCGCCCTGGTGGAGAAGGTCCTGTCTTCGGAGCAGGGCGAGCCCCTTGTGCTGAGCAGGCACGAGGTCAGCTTGCTGGGAAAAATGCTTGGTGAGGGCTGCGATTCCATTCTGGAACGACTTTCAGCTGAAACAACCATGAGACCGGTAACCGTAAACAGCCAGGAGGCCGCAGCCCTGCGCAACGCGATGAGCAGTGGGTTTGCAGGCGATGCCCGGCTCCTGGCCAAGCTGTTTGACGCTGCCGGCGAGCACACGCTCGGAGGGGATGCGTTGCGCATGCTGGTCACCCTGACCGGTCAAGGGCGGGAGCGGATTCTGAGCGAAGAGGGCAAGCAGGCCGCACAGCTGAATGCCCAGCTGAACGCGATACGGCTCGCCGGCAGCAACCAGGAAACAGTCCGGGCTGAGGCGGGTCCGCTCGAAGCGGTCGTGCAGCGTTTCGCACCTTTTGGGAATGCACAGGGCGGCCGTTCCGAAGGTTCTTCTGAAGGGGCCGCCAGGGAACGTTTTGCAACCGCTGCAGGGGAAGGGGAATCAGGGGCAAAGGTCGAGCAGCAGGCAAGGGACCTGACCATGTCCGGAAAGGGGGGGGAGGACTCCTTTGGCCAGGGCAGAGCCAGGGATGGGGCCGACGACCTGTGGAGCAAGGTCGTTCAGACCCGGTCCGACCAGAGCCCCGGTGCTCAGATCAAAACCGCCCCTGTCCATCAGGTCAGCCCGGAGGCAGCGGCAACCCAGGGCCAGACGCTGTCTCCTGCCGCAGCCAGGGCCGACCTGCAGGCAGCAGCAGTCAACCGTGGCGTGTACCGCATGGTGGAGAGCGGCATCTTTCAGAACCTGGGGCAGGGCAGGCGCCAGCTCACACTGCGGCTCTCCCCGCCGGAGCTCGGATCCCTGAGCGTGATGCTCCAGGTCAGGAACAAGGATGTCCAGGCCGTGATCCGGACCAGCAGTGACGAGGCCGGGCGCATCGTGGGCGAGCAGCTGGCCCAGCTCAGGCAAAGCCTGGAAAGCCAGGGGCTCAAGGTCAGCAGGCTGGAGGTGCAGACCCAGCTGAAGGACGGTCCCTCCAGCCAGGGCTGGATGGGGGCGGACGGGCACAACCAGGCCCGGGAGCAGCAGTTCGAGACCCTGTCCTGGGTCAGGCGCTGGCTGGGAACCCGGCAGGCAGAAGGGGATGAAACGGCACAGGGGGTGCAATCAAGCCTGGTCATGGAACAAATTTCCTCAGACGGTCTGGACATTTTCGCTTAAGGAGCTTTCAGAACAATGTCGTACGCACACAACAACACCATTGTCGGGCAGGCCGAGGTGGATTTTGCCCCGCAGCCGGCCAAGACAGGCACCGACTCGGTGCTGGGCCGGGACGCCTTTCTCCAGCTGCTGATCACCCAGCTCAAGAACCAGGACCCCCTGAACCCGATGGAGGACAAGGAGTTCACCGCGCAGCTGGCCCAGTTCTCCAGCCTGGAAAAGCTGGAGCAGATCTCGGCCAGCCTTGATGCCATGAACCAGAGCGAGGGGCGCCAGGACATGCTCTCCGCGGTGAGCTTCATCGGCAAGCAGGTCCGGGCGGCCGGCGACACTCTGAGCAAGCAGGGGGGGGAGGTCTCGACCATGTACTACAGCATCGACGACGTGGCCGCCAGCGTGCTGGTGAACATCTTCGACGCAAACGGCAACCTGGTCCAGACCTTGTCCCAGGGGGGGCGCCAGGCCGGGTCGTACGAGTTCACCTGGGACGGCAGGGATTACATGGGACGGGCTGTCGAGGACGGGGTGTACACGGTGCGCATGGCGGTCGAGGGGCCCCACGGGGAACCGGTGCTGGCTGAAACCGACGTCAGCGGCGAGGTCTCCGGCATCAGTGCCCAGGACGGCCAGACCTATCTGCGGTTGAAGGACGGACGCGAGGTCAGCCTTTTCGATATCATAGAGGTGGTCAACCCCCAGGCCGACACAGGGGCCGGGACCGATCCAATAGGAGGTTGAGTATGGGACTCTCATCAGCGCTTTTTTCCGGAACCAGCGGTCTGCAGTCACACTCCGACGCCATGGGCGTGGTGGGCAACAACATCGCCAACATCAGCACCGTGGGCTACAAGGGCTCCCGCATGCGCTTCGAGGACGCGCTGAGCGAGGAGATCAGCACCTCGGCCGGGGTGGACCAGGTGGGGCGCGGGGTGCGCATCGCCGCGGTGAGCACCGACTTCGGCCAGGGCTCCTTCGAGACCACCACGGCCCCCACGGACCTGGCCATCGGCGGGGACGGCTTCTTCATCGTCTCCCCGCAGGGCACCGAGGAGAACTACTACACCCGGGCCGGCAACTTCCGCTTCAACTCCGACGGCTTCCTGGTCAACCCCCAGGGGCACATCGTGCAGGGCTGGGAGGTGGCCGGCGAGGAAGAGGCGACCTCCGCCCTCAGCCCCGTGGCTTCTGAGGGCGCGACCGGGGTGAACATCATCGGCGCTACCGGCGACATCCGGCTGGAGAACTTCCAGTCCCCGCCCCAGGCCACCTCGGAGGTGAGCGTGATCGCCAATCTGCAGTCCACCGCCGAGGACAAGAACCCGGACATCGACGACCCCTTCTTTGCCATGTTCAAGAGCTGGGACGCGGTCACCGACCCGGACGCCCCCCTGGACGACGCCCTGTTCTCCTTCCAGAATACCCTCAAGGTCTACGACCAGTCGGGGACATCGCACAACCTGACCGTCTACTACGACCCGATCAGGGACGAGAACGTGGTGGACGACTCCGGGGGCAACCGGTTCTGGGAGTTCATGGTCACGGTCAACCCCAACGAGGACAACCGTGAATTCTGGGGGGAGAGCGCTTCCGGCAATCTTGAAAAGCGCGGTGTGCTCATGACCGGCTCCCTGAGCTTCAATGCTGCGGGCGAGCTGGACAACATGTCTGCCTTCACCCTGAACGATCCAGATGTGGGAGACCCAAACGACCTGGAAAACTGGACCCTGGCCGACTTTTCCCAGGCCGGGCTCCCCCTGACCACGGCCAACTTCCTGGGTGAGGCGGACGCCAGCGTGACCGATACCACCGACGGCCCGAACGCTGAAAGCATCGAGATCAACTTCGGGATCAGGAACCCGGACCTTGGGAGCGGCTGGAACGATCCCACAGCCAATGGCCAAGCAGATGAAGTGGGCACTACTCTGGCGAATCTGCCGGGCTTCAGCGACACACAGCGCAGCGCCCTGGCCACCACCAACTACTCCACCAGCTCCACGACCATCTTCCAGACCCAGAACGGATTCACGGCCGGCTCGCTGCAGTCCATCTCAGTGGACAACGACGGCGTGCTCTCGGGCCGGTTCTCCAACGGCCAGGTCCTGGAGCTCTTTGCCCTGACCCTGGCGGAGTTCAACGATGCCGCGGCCCTGAACCGGGAAGGGAGCAACCTGTTTTCAGAGACCACCGACTCGGGTCCGGCCCTGACCGGTCTGGCCAACACCGGCGGCAAGGGCTCGCTGGCTTCCCGCACTTTGGAGCAGTCCAACGTGGACCTGGCCACGGAGTTCGTGAAGATGATCACCCATGAAAAGGGGTTTCAGGCCAACAGCAAGACCATCACCACGGTGGATATGATGCTGAACACATTGATCCAGCTCAAGCGGTAAGCTTTCAGATCAAAAGCGGAAAACACAGGGCCTGGGTATTTCCGGGCCCTGTGTTTTTTACCTGCAAGAAAAGCGGGTCGCCAAGGTGGGGACTCAGAGCTGAGCAAGCCCTTGCCGTGGCCGCAGTTTCCGGGGGAGGATGTCGTGTCGCCCTGGTCAGCAATGCCTTTGCGGCAAAAAGTTCCTGAGGCCGCTCAGAAGGCCTTGTCCACGAAAACCCCGACCATGTCCTCGATGGAAGCGGCCAGCTTGAGCAGGTCGTCGGGGGGGATCTTCTGGATGACCTTGTCCTTCTGGGGATCGAAGACCTCCACCTGTACCTGGTTCGTCCTCTCGTCGATGCGGAACTTGAGCTCGGTGCCCATGACCTTGAGAAACTGCTCCATGGCCCCGGCCAGCTCGGTGAGCTTCTCGCGGTTCTCGGGTTTTCCGAGTTCCAGGCCGGTTACCCCGGCTGCCCGCTCAGGTTCTCTTTGCGGCGGCCTGAGCTCAGCCGGCTCCCGGGTGGTCAGGTTCTGAACGTTTGCGTTGAGCGTTTCGATCTTCATGTCCCCGTCCTCCAGTGCGTCCTGCGCATGGAATGGTTTTTTGTTGCTTTCGTTATCGGCCGGGTTGAAGAAAACTTTAGCAGCCCGATGAAAAATCCCCTCCGCAGCTTCAGCTAAGGGGGAGGCCCGAAGGGGGGAATAAAGACAGGGATCAAAACGATCCAAGAACAGGGCGTGATTTTTCGCCCTTTCCCATTGGCGGAGGTTGTCCCATCGGTCTGATCGGTCCTCTCAGACCCATTCCAGTACCCGCCTCCTGTTTTTACAATTATTTTAGGGACAGGCCTCTTTTTATGTGGTCGCAGATTCACATCGAAGAAGGGCAGGCACAGGGGCCTGCCCCTACAAATCACAAA